>CAYNDU010000001.1:0-33799 GCA_964395615.1 uncultured Pirellulaceae bacterium
CTCCGAATGCTCTTGCCGGAGATGCTTAACGTTGGTATGTAAAACTGCCGATGATCGTCTTTTCCATCTCCCGGATCGTGAAGCAGGACGCCAACGTATGCCCGACGTAACCCCCAAGGATTCACCTCGAGCCCTGGCGATCCCCGGCATGCATGAGCGTCTTCTGAAGGAAATCACGCGGCAATGCCCTGTCGGCTCCTGGCACCATCTGCTCGACCTGGGCGCCGGGCAGGGCGCCATGTCTCAACGATTGGTCGACGCGGGCTACCAGGTCTGCGCCTGCGACATGTTTCCCGAGATGTTCCGGTGTCCTGAGGTGGAATGCCGTAGAGCCGATGCGCGCGAGCCTTTGCCGTATGCGAATGATCAGTTCGATGCCGTTGTATGCGTGGAGGTGGTCGAGCACCTCGAAAGCCAACTCGGCCTTTTCCAAGAAGTTCAGCGCATCCTCAGGCCGGGTGGATTGTTTTTGTTCAGCACACCCAACATCGTGTCGCTCAAATCGCGCTTGGCGTTCTTATTGACCGGTTACTTCTATTCACACGGTCCGCTTCGAGTCGATCAGCGGGATCCTGTCTCGCAGCACATCGCCGCCTTTACGCCCGATCGATATCGATTTATGTTGCACCAGGCGGGCCTGAATATGACTCACTTGACAACCGATAAGTACCAGAAATCGTCGATTTGGTTGAGCCCGCTGGCGCCGTTGATCTGGGCAGCAACGCGTTGGCGGCACGCACCAACGGTCGGTACGTCACTTGAGAACTCGCGGGCTGCCCTGTTTGGTCGTACGATGGTGGGAGTCGCAGTCAACGATGCCCAGACGATTCCCGTCATGGGTGAGCCTGTTATCAACCCGGCCGCCGCCTGATCCGTTTCAGGTGCGGCAAATGACGGGATCGTGACCGAGGTCGAGCGAACACGATGTACCTGTTTTTCGATACCGAAACGGCCGACCTCCCCAAGAGATGGAACGCGCCGAAATATGACCCGTCCAACTGGCCGCGCATCGTTCAGCTGGCTTGGATTCTCAGCGATCGAGAAGGCGCCGAACAGGGGTGCGGCAACGAACTGGTTATTCCCGAGGGATTTGTGATCACGGCTGGTGCCTATGACAAACACGGAATATCGACGGCCCACGCAAGAAGACACGGTAGGCCACTTGACGACGTTCTCGCCGAATTCGCTAGGGCCGTTCAGCAGACGTCGACACTGATCGCGCACAACGTGTCGTTCGATGTCAACGTTGTGGGTGCCGAATTCATTCGCACCGGTATGAAGAACGTCGTCGACAAAAAGATCCATTGCTGCACAATGAAAGAGTCTACCGAATACTGCCGCCTGCCGGGACGGCATGGATTCAAATGGCCAACGTTGACCGAGTTGTATACGCACCTCTTCCACCAGCCCTTCGATCACGCGCATGATGCACTGGCCGACTGCCGGGCCTGTATGCGGTGTTTCTTCCAACTGCAACAACTCGGTGTGCTGAAACGTTAATGCCTGCTCGCCGTCGATTCGCATTCGCGCTAGATTCCATAACGATGGGCCATGATGAAGATGTGGAGATACTCCGTTCATGAACCCGATGGCAGAACCTGCCTCCGATCCACCGGACCGAACGCCGGCTGAGTTGGGGTACCGCTGGCCGGCCGAGTGGGAGACTCATGCCGCGACCTGGCTGGCGTGGCCGCATCACCGCGAGACGTGGCCCGGTCGATTTGATTTGATCCCGCAACGATTCGCCGAACTGATCGCCCTGATCGCAGCGTGCGAACCCGTGCACATCCTGGCCGGCCACGCGTCGGTCATGGACGCAGCGCAAAGCGCCGTCGGACACCTGGCAAATGTCTCGCTCCACGACATTCCCACCAACGATGCCTGGGTCCGCGACTACGGTCCCACGTTTCTGGTGCCCAGCGGCCGCTGGATGGCGGCGCTTGTCAATTGGCAATACGACGCCTGGGGTAAGAAGTACCCTCCATGGAACCTCGATGATCAGGCTGCTCGACGTGTCGCCCAGACTCTCAATGTTCTACCCTTCGACGCACCGGTCGTGCTGGAGGGTGGTGCCATCGATACCGACGGACAAGGTCGAATACTGACGACCGAGTCCTGTCTCTTGGATCCGACACGAAACCCTTCCATCAACAAGTCGATCATGGAACGTGTGTTGCTTGAATTCCTCAGCGCCACCGACGTGATTTGGCTAACCGGGCAACCGTTGGCCGGTGATGATACGGACGGGCACATCGACCAACAGGCGCGCTTCGTCGCACCCGGGACGGTCGTTGCCGCATCGACGGATGACACTTCCGATCCCAATTATCATGCTCTGCGGAGGAACCTGGCTGAGTTGCGCACGGTGACTCTTGGCGATGGTTCAGCGCTCGAGGTGGTTCTTCTGCCCATGCCGAAGCCGATTGCCATCGATGGACGGGCGGTTCCGGCCAGCTATTGCAATTTCTACGTTGCCAATCAATGCGTGATCGTGCCAACATTTGATGATCCAGCCGACGACATTGCCTGTGGCATCCTGGCTCGGAGATTCCCGTCACGTGAGGTACTCGGGTTTCCCGCCCGTGAGTTAATCTGGGGTCTGGGGGCCGTCCACTGTCTGACCCAACAACAACCGTCGTTGAGGAAAGAGTCTCGTCGTTCGCTGGAGTCGTGAACAGGCGTACTTGGATCCGATTTGCCTCTTCTGATCCTGACCTGCCTCACAGCCAATTCCGGTCGCCGGACAATGGCGTTGCGTTTCTGTGCCGTTCGCCTAGATCTCGAGGTACTCTTCGACGGCTTCCAGCATGATTTGAGGGTCCGGCTCCCGCTCGGTCCAGACTTGAAAACAAATGCGAGTCTGATTGACCAGCATGCCGAGTCCGTTGACCACCGTGCAACCGCGTCGCTCGGCTTCCTCCAATAACCAGGTGTGGGGTGGACTGAAGACGACGTCGGCAACGACCGTTTCGTCCGACAACGTGCCGAGCTCGAGAGGGATAGGGGCATCGTATTCGAGATGCCCGATCGAAGTGGCATTTACGAGCAGATCGGTGTCTTCGGGGATCGGCAGATTATCTTGCCAGTCGATCGAGTCAGCGGAAGTTGCGATTTTTGAAGAGAGTAACTCGACCAGTTCGTTTGCCCGATCCGGCGTTCGATTGGCAATCGTGATCTTCTGGGCTCCTGCCAGACCCAACTCCACGGCAATGGCTCGCGCTGCGCCTCCCGCGCCAAGCAGAAACACTCGCTTATCGCGTGGATCCAATATGCCGGCCAGCGATTCCAGGAAAGCTCGACCGTCCGTGTTATCCCCGATCAGTCTGCCGTCCTGTTGCCAGATGCAGTTGACCGCGCCCATCATCTCGGCCGACTGACTCAGGGAGTCGAGCATTGGCACCACGGCGATCTGGTGAGGGATTGTAATATTCGCGCCACGGAAGCCCATCGCCCGAAGCCCTCTCACGGCGTCGGCAAGGTTGTCGGGCGCGACCTCGAGCGTCAAATAGCACCAGTCGAGACCGGCCGCGTGGAAAGCTCGCTGCATCATGAACTGAGTCGGGTTGCCGGCCACCGGCTGTCCCATGCAGCAGACGATTTCTTGCAGCGCAGAGTCGGGCACGGTTACCTCTAAACAGCTCGTGTTCCGGATGCAAATGTCGTGAGTAATCGACAAAGTCCCCATATTCTGCAGGCTCGCGACGTGGATTGCAACGCCGTTTTAGCCGAGTAGGCCGTAGTAGCTCGACAAAAATGGGCTTCCATGCAAAATGAACTATCATGCTTCACGAGCGTTTTCATTGGGTATTGATCGTCATCGCCGGTTTCCTGGCGGACGGGGCCGTGGCCCTGCACCTCACACCAACGCTCGACCGTTGGTCGGCTGTGATGTGCGGCCTGGCGCTCGGCCAAATAACCGTTTTGGCCATCCGATGGCCCATCACGTCCCGTTCGCCCCTGTTGCCCTTGCTGGCAAGTCTGGCCGTGGCAGGCGGCCTGAGTTGGCCACTCAGCCATATGGCGGGTGGTGCCATCGAAGAGTGGTTCCTGATGTTGCTGTTGTTGAGCATCATCACTGGATTGGTCATACCCGTGGGTCGTGTCGTGCGTGAAGTCCGGGTGGCGCACACCGGGTCGCCATCTGCGGGACGCGGCGGCAGTCGTCGTTCATCGGACCATGTTCGTTGCCTGCGATGGTCGCTGGCCGGCCTTTTCTCGACCGTTACCTGCATTGCCGTGCTGCTGGTGATTCCCCGCTACACAGCGTTTCCGTGGCACCATGCGCGCGGATTGGTACTCTACGGAATCTCCGCGGTTGCTGTCGCCGTGGCAACGCACTGCAGCTATTCGAACGGACCGAGCGCCGGGCGCTTGGTTGCTTGGGCCGTCGTTTGGCAAATGGGCGCGGCAGTGATGCGGCTTGCAGAGTATAGTCAGAGTCACGGCTATTTTGCGTTCGTCCTGCTCATCGAAGCGATGACCATCTGGATTGCCCTGGCGGTGCTCGGCCCATCCAATACAGGGATCCTCTCTACGGCACCGCGAGAACTGGCTTGCGGCGAGGATTCGGCCTGCTGACGTCGGGGGAACGGTTGGGTGTCCGGGCAGTCCAGCCGAAACGCACGAATCGGTACGGACGCTCGTCGAGTTACCGTTCTAGAAGTCCTGCCGTTCGATGTAGATGCACGAGATCGCCATGATCACCAGCAGGAACAGGAAGCTGGTGGTAACCGGTGTCCAGGGCCGAAGGCGCACTCGCTTCTGTTCCAAGTTAGCTCCCGCAAAGTCGACCCCGAGAGTCTCGTCTCCTTTGAGCACATACTGCACGGTATTCCCGAGTTCGCCTGGCTTCGGAGCCAGCATGTAGATCGGCACGATCGCGTAGTGGTAGGCAATCTCCAAAGCGGTCATCGGTGGCGCGATTGCCCGGACTCTCGAGAAGTCGGCGAGTTGGTACTCGGTAGCGCGCGTTGCTTGATCAACGACCATGAGTTTATCGGCGGCCGTAAATGTGGCGGCCGAAATGTCTCCCTGGCCGCGAACCTCGGCTCGGTTCAGTTCTACCCCTTCTTTGGACCGTGTGTCGAGCACGTAAAGGAATGCATTGTGGAAGACCACAGCGAACCAGCGTCCGTCGGCCGATGCCGAAAGAAAACGAGGTTGACTGTGTGTTTCCGGTTGCACCGTCTGCTTCAAATCGAGTGACCGTGAATCGTAGATCAAGAGACGCCCATCCGATAGACCGATCACGAGCGTATCACCCCCAAGGGCCAGAATGGATCCCTCTTCCTCAGGGCAATTTACCGTCACTTGCCTCTCTATTTCATACCGATTGCCCTTTCGATCGAGCATCGTCAGCTGGTTCCGACTGAGTATCGCGATGCGTGTCGAGCCTCCATCGATGGCGGCAACAGTCGGTGCGATCGCGTTGAGCGCGGGCGTAGGCCCGCGAGATTGGAACGGCTTTCTCAGCGTCTTAGGTATCTCCATGAAGAAGAACTTCAGTTTCTCATCTTCCACTTCCAGGTCACCGGTGAGCTCCCAAATGCCCTCCGTATTGATCGCCAGTAATCTCCCCTTCGGGTCGGCCAGTAGCGCAAACGTTCCGTCCGGAAGATCGGGGCCCTCGGACGCCATCCAGTCCTCGGCCTGCCTGCCGACCTGAAGAGGTTCTCCCGTGCCGAATAGGCTTCGATTTCCAGTCCTTCCTGCCAGCAGCACCTTCTCCGTCGGATCGTAAATCGGGCCCAGCAGCCGACTCGATGGACCTCGCCCACTTTCAATGAACGTTGCTTCCCATGACTTCTTTTCCGGATCCCATCTCTTCGTGACGCCCTGTTCATCAACGGCAAACAGGTCCTCTCCAACCGGAACCAGTCGGGAAATCCGTCGAGCGTCGACGGCGAACTGCTCAAACAACACTTTGGTCGATCCAATGATCGTGCAGAACAACCAGAAAACAATCGTCATTACGACGCACAGAACGGCATTGCGCCAGATCACGCCGGTCAGTGCGGAAACGGAATAGTAAAGCGCGAACAGGAACAAGAAAATCGGAATACACAACAGGAGCCCATGGTTCCAGATGCCGAAACGGAGTCCCGCGATGAGCCACAGGCCGAAGATCAATAACGTGATATTGATCAGGATAAACGCGCATCCGCCTAGAAATTTCGCGATGAACATCAACGAGCGGGATAACGGCTTGCTGAGCAGCAGGTTCAGCGAACCGGGATCGAACATGTGCGGTATGACGGGTGCGGTGACCAGGATCGCGATAAAGACCGCCAGGAACCCAACAAGAACTCCCATGATGCCGGGAAGTATGTACTTCTCGATCAGCTGCATGACGCGCCGTTCGCTTAGAGGCAAGGGCGGCGAAATTGACGCGCTGAAATACGTCAGCACAACTTGCCTCGGGGGCGACGGGCGAAACACCTCGACGTACGGTTTCTCAATCAGCAAACGATTGAGCCGCGACAGGTCATCCAGCGAAAGATTGGCCGTTTCCTGATCGATCATCTCGCGTGCTTCCGTTCCGAGCGAGATCCCTTTCCAGGCGGATTCCGTGTACAGGTCCTTCTCGGACAGCAATCCATTCAGTGTTTCGATCAGTTGGTCGAGCCCTTCGTAATAGGCCCTACCTGACGGTCGGCGATTCGAATCCCCTTCGTCCTTGTTTGCAAATGTTGTTAACTCGCGCTGTACCGCCTTTTCGATGCGCGACCAGATATGGTACCCGGGCGAGTTTGGCCCCGTATCAAAATCGGATCGTATCCGGCGTACCAGCTTCCGCCCATTGAGAAAATCGCGACGCTGAAAGGTCGTTGTTTGCTCGGACCGATAGCCAAGCGGTGCGAGGACCAACAGAAAGAGCGAAATCAGAATCAACAGGACCCACAATATGCGAGAAGCAAGTGCTTCACGAAACGAGTCGCGTATGATCGCCAGGTAGGGTCGCATCGAGGTTCCTCGCCTTACTTGAGTACTTCCAAAAATGCTTCTTCGAGTCCAATGCGATGGCGAGTCAGGTTGATGATGCTGATTCCCGATTCACGCAAAAGATCGACCGTGCGGTCGACTTCGCCCTGATCTTTGAAACGTGCGCTGGCGTGCAAGACGCCGTCCTCCGATTCCACCGGGCTCGTGCCGTCATGCCCGGACATCGCTGCCGAGATCCGGTCTGGGTCGCCCGTCAATTGAAAATCGATCTCGATGCCTGGATTGGCCACGGCGACTAGCTCGTCGACGGCTCCCAGCCCGCAAAGTGTCCCCTTATTCAGGATGGCGACCCGATCGCAGACCATTTCCACTTCTTGCAGAAGGTGGCTGTTCAAAAAAATCGTCTTCCCCTCGCGCTTCAACTTCGTCAGTATTTCACGCACGGAGCGACGTCCGACCGGGTCGAGACCGTCGGTCGGCTCGTCCAGGAACAACAGATCCGGGTCATTCAACAGTGAAATCGCCAAACCCAGCCGTTGAAGCATGCCCTTGGAGTACTTCTTAACCGGGTCCTTGGCACGGTCGGCCAAGCCAACACCCTCGAGCAAGGGGCCCTGCCTATCCTTGATTTGGGAATACGGCATGTTGCCGAGCTCGCCGAAATAGCGTAGCGCGGACAACGCCGTGTGATGCGACGGAATTCTGAGGTTTTCAGGCAAATAACCAATCAGCTTGCGCCCGCCCCGCCGACCGGCCGGTTGCCCCAGCATCATCGCCTCACCGCCCTGTTTGCGAACGATGCCTAGGAGAACCTTGACCAGCGTCGTCTTTCCCGCTCCGTTCGGGCCGAGCAGGCCAAAGACCTCTCCACGCTCCACCCGAAACGTGACCTTCTTCAACGCTTCAAATGACCGCCGAAAAACCAGCCCACTGCGGTAAGCCTTGCTCAGTTCTCGCACTTCAATGGCAGGTGAGTCAGACATCGCTACTTTCTTGATTACCGGGCGACACCTGCCGGACAAGCACCCCCGTGATCGTATGGCGTCGGTCGAGTCAGATCGAGCCTAGTCCCGCGCGGCTATAACGTCAAGCATCGCCAACAACAGCCCCCGTACCTTGGATGTCACGTCCACGTAGACGGTTGTTCGTGGCGGAGAGACGAATCTTGGACCTGGCGCCCAGCTGCTTGAGATAAACGATGCGCTTGAGGAGAGATCTCTCAGCTCAATTGGACCAGAGAAGGGCCGACCGACTCGATGACCGGGCTGCCAAAAAGCGTATGTGGTGTGGAGTCGTAGATTTCTATCTCCAGCAGTTGACCAACCTGGCGTCGATTGCCCTCAAACACGACAATCCGATCGCAGTGCGTTCGGCCCATCAATTGCACCAGCGGCCCGGATTCGCCACGCTTGATCGCCGCCTTGCTCAGCCCCTCAACCAAAACATCGACTCGGTGACCGATAAACGATCGGTTGAGATCCTCGCTTACCGTCGATTGCACCGCCAGCAAATCGTTGTTGCGCCGCTGCTTGACCTTGTACGGTACATCGTCCTCAAGACGTCCTGACGCCTTCGTCCCCTCACGCTGGCTGTATTTGAAGATAAAGCTGTTCTTGAAACGAAACTCCGTGACGCAGTCGACCGTCTGACTGAATTCCGATTCCGTCTCGCCGCAAAACCCCACAATGAAGTCGCTCGATACCGCCGCGCCGGGGAGCGTCTCCCGGATGCGATGCATCATGTCCCGGTATTCGCCGACGCTGTAACCCCTCTTCATGCTCCGAAGAACCCGGTCCGATCCGCTCTGCAACGGCACGTGCAGATAGGGTGAACATTTTGGCAGGTCTCGGACAGCCTGAAGTAACTCCTGCGTCATGTCGTTCGGGTAGTTTGTTACGAACTTCAAGCGTTGGATGCCGTCCACTTCGTGCAACGACAGTAGGAGATCCGCGAGTCGAGTCGTGCGGCCGCCGTCATCGTAGCGATAACTGTTGACGGTCTGACCCAACAGAATGATCTCGAGACAGCCTTGATCGGCCAATACGCGCGCCTCGGATACGATCTGTTCAGGCGGGCGACCCTGTTCAGGCCCCCGGGTGTTGGGCACAACACAATACGTACAGAATTTGTCGCAGCCGATTTGGATTCTCAAGTAGGCCTGATACGGCGTCGGACGCATCGTCGGGTCCCGTAACGGATCAAATGTCTCGTGGGATCGCCGGATCTGTTCAGCGGAACCGTCGCGACGGTCCCTGCTGATCGCCATCTGCTGAACGGCGCCTGACTCGGCTGATTCCAACAGTTCCGCAATCTGGTGCAGCTGACCTGGCCCGACCACCAGGTCGACGTACGGGGCTCGCTCGAAAACCAGACGCTGGTCCTTCTGCGCCATGCAACCCAATATGCCGATCGTCTTTTCCGGATGATCTTGCTTAAGCTGCCTCAGCTTGCCCAACGCACTATAGATCTTGTCCTCAGCATGCTGGCGTACGCTGCAAGTGTTGAACAGAATTGCGTCGGCCTCTTCCAGGCAATTCGTCAACTGGTATCCGTGCTTGCGCAGCAAAGCCACGACCATTTCGCTGTCCAGCACATTCATCTGGCAGCCGACCGTTTCAATGTGCAAACGTCTGGCCATGGAACAACCGATCCGAGTTTGATGTCCGGCTGCAAACGGGGCGACTTCGGCGAAGCTCTCGAAGAAATGCTCGCTAAACCACCGCGATCGATCTTCGTGTCGCGCCGAGTTCTATTGAGGAAGGCCGTCTATGCCGATCGGCGCCGACCGGCCCGATGCCGCTCGGCCTCCTTCCGCCCCTTCTCCCGCTCCGCCTCTCTCCGCAACTCTACAACGAGTGCGTCGCGCCGGGAACACATTAAGCGCACCAATGCCATCGTCGCTACGTAAGCGGCGACGGCCAAGATCACGATGTCGCCGGTGGTGAGGCTATCCATGCACACAATTCCCAAAGAAAGACCGGCGACCGCAAGCGTCAAGTCCCTTTGCCCCCCGCGACAGCCAAGTTTCGAATTCTACACACCGGGGCCTCGCAAAGCGATAGGGAAGCAAAAAAGGGGTCAGGACCCTTTTTCGGCGAAAAAGGGTCCTGACCCCTTTTTTTTAGAGCGTGTGGCCGCGAAGGAACTCGGTGATCGACATTAAACGCTTGCCGGCCGGTTGGACCCTCTCCAGGGCGAGCAGGTCTTGGCCGGTGGCCATCCAGAGGCGGTCGGCGTCGCAGCGAGCCACCTGACCCGGTTTGACGGACGCGGCCGTGGAATCGGCAGGGACAGGGGTCACCTGGTCGAGAATCACGCGCAAGGGCCCCTTTCGTGCCTCGAGATGCGTGTACGTGCCCGGCCAAGGTTTCAGGGCGCGCACCTGGTTCGTGATCTGACGGGCCGTTCGCGTCCAATCCACCAA
Source organism: uncultured Pirellulaceae bacterium (assembly GCA_964395615.1). Taxonomy (GTDB): domain Bacteria; phylum Planctomycetota; class Planctomycetia; order Pirellulales; family Pirellulaceae; genus CAYNDU01. The sequence goes on from CAYNDU010000001.1 coordinate 10,367, forward strand.
TCCGTCGGACTTCCGAAGACGGCGTGCCTTGGAGGCCAAACGCTGGTCCTGAGGTTGGCCGATCGCCTCGGTGCCGTCCCAGTCGGACAGGCACGCGAGCGCTTGAATGACGACCGGAATTCCCAGGAGTGACAGGCGTTCCTCCAAAGTGACCGCGTCGTCCATCGGCTCGATCGCCGTTCTGTCCATGGCCAGAATGGGACCAGCGTCGAGTCGTGGAGACATATGGATCGCCGTCACGCCCGTGTCCGTGTCACCGTGCCAGATCGCCCAGTTGATGGGCGCCGCGCCACGGTACTTGGGCAACAAGCTTCCGTGTAGATTCACTCCACCCAAGCGGCCCGTGGCCAGGGTAGCCGGTTTGAGAATCTGGCCAAAGTCGCAAACGACGAGCAGGTCGGCGGCAAGCTCGGACAGCTGGGAGCAGACCTGCGCGTCGTTCACGTCGGCGGGCGATATCCACGGAAGATTCAGACGCTTGGCCCATTCGAGAACGGGATGGTCCCCGGCCGGCCGATTTCCTCTTTCGATCACGGGCCGCGTCACAACTCGAACGATGTCATGTTCCGACCGGCCCAACGCATCGAAAGTCGGCACGGCAAACGGACCGGTGCCCATAAGAATGAGTCGCATCGATTTTCCTCGGATTCGACGTGAGGATCAGCAGTAGCGTTTTTCGAGATCGAGGAGTCGCAATTCGATTGTCGGTTGTTCGGGAATCTCGCCCAGTTTCCGACGGCTGTCGAATTCGGTCTCGAATTCATCCAATGTTTCGGCAACAGCCAGCCGGTTTGTAGAACTGAGACGGTCGGTGAACAGAATCCCGTCCAGATGGTCTGTTTCATGTTGTACGGCGCGAGCATAGAGTCCGTCGAGGTCCTGGTCGATGGGCCTGCCGTCAATTCCAAACGCGCTCACATGAATCTGCTTCGGGCGTGTCACCGGGCCGTAGAGCTGAGGGAAACTCAGACAGCCTTCCTCCGCTTCCTCGATCCCCTTTGGGCGACTCAGAACCGGGTTGATAAACACCAACTCTTGCCCCTCATCGGGATCGCTTTTCAGGTTCAGGACGAACAGGCGGAGCGGCAGGTTCACCTGATTCGCTGCCAAACCGATCCCGCGAGCCGAGTACATGAGTTCGAACATCCGGCGAACCACCGATCGTAGTTCATCGTCAACGCGTTTCACGGGCTTCGATTTCCATCGCAACGTCGGATGCGGATAGTTGACGATTTCCAGCGTTGTCGGGTCGGTGATTGCACTCATCGCCGAAATTATAGGCGGCCGGCCGAGAATCGGAAGTGTTACGGGGCCCTCCTCGCGCGTCCACCGGTGATTCACGTTGACGCATCGACAACAAAGCGCTAGACTAACAGCTGGTGCTAGAGCCGTAATTCATTGTGAGCAAAGCATTTGTGACTGAACGAGCCTTGCCGGATCCAAGCGCCGGCTCCACCCTGGCCGGCGGCCAGTCCGATGAACTTCGAAAGTCGCCGTGGCGGCCGGATGCACCCTTAAGAGGGGTGCCTGCCTGGTTCCTTTCTCTTCTCCTTCACACAATCATCATCGTGGCATTGGCCATGATGGTCCGGGTGGCCCGGCGGGGCGCGACGATTGAGGCCGCACGTGGAGCGGGCATCGTATTAGCTCAGAATCGCGAAGGTCAGACCGAGTATTACGGAGAACAGGATCAGGGGACCTCGTCCGACGCACAGGCCGACAGCCAGGATCAGCAGATGGCTCGGGAGGCGGCGTTACCGGCTGATTCACAGGTGCCTGTCGACCTGGCGGGCGCGTTGCCCCAGCCGGCCCAATCGACGGGCGGCGAGGGGATTGTCGACGCCCTGCCGTCGGCCGCGGAAATGGCAGCAGGGGCCGTGGGTGGACGAGCGGGTCAGATTGACGGTTCGGCGGCCAGCACCAGCATTTTTGGTGCCGAGGGAACCGGTAACAAGTTTGTTTACTTGTTCGATCGGTCCGCCAGCATGGAGGGATACCAGGGGCGGCCGTTAGCCGCGGCAAAATCGCAACTCATTTCCAGTCTCGACGATTTGCAATCGACGCACCAGTTTCAAATCGTGTTCTACAATGAGCGGCCGACCGTATTCAACCCTACGGCACCGCGGCCGCCGCGCATGTTGTTTGGAGACTCGGCGACAAAGAGGCTGGCGCAGAATTTCGTGCGCGGCATCGTGGCGGCTGGTGGAACACGGCACATGGAAGCTCTGAAACTGGCGATCGGAATGTCGCCAGACGTAATTTTTTTCCTGACAGATGCGGCGGAGCCCCAGCTGTCTCTGAGCCAGTTGGATGAAATCCGTCGACGAAATGCGCGCGTCGGCGCGGCCATCCACACGATCGAATTCGGAGTGGGGTCTGCGCGCGGGAACCTGAATTTCTTAATGCGTTTGGCTCAGCAAAATGGGGGCCACTACGTTTATGTCGACGTGACGGGGCTCCCGCTCGAGTAGTTCGACGTTGGCCGAGTACACACTGGTGGAGCCTGCGGACGTAACGGCCTTTCTCAATCCCGAACGGAAAGGTAGCGTAGACGAAATAGCCGGGCCCCGACGAGGATCGTTTTTCACCGGGTGGAAGAACTGAGATGATATGCACGTGGCTTGGACCGTTCCCCATGTTCTCTTTGCCGGTCTTGGTCGTTCTATGCACGTGGGCCTCGGCAGCGCAGGCCGACACGGTCACCGTGCGCAGCACGACGGCGAGCAAGACGACGGTACGATCGGGGGAAATCGTTGACTATTCGCGTGGAACGTTGAGTTTGCGGCTGCCAGGCGGGCGTCTTGAGTCGATTGTGGCGGACCGAATCGTCGACTATGAAACGACTCTGGTACCTGATCAGCAGGCGGGAATCGAGTTGTTGGCTCAAGGGAAGGCACTGCAGGCGATCGACCGCTTGCGAGCCGCATTGGCCAAGGAAACCCGCACCTGGATGCGCCGGCAGATTCTCGCACAACTGTCGACGGCCTATCGATCGACGGGGCAGGTCGAACTTGCGGGGCAGACGTTCTTGCTGATCGTGCGCAGCGATCCGGCAACGCGGTTCTACTCCGTGATCCCGCTGACCTGGAATGCCCGCCAGCCGCCGGCCCCATTGCATGATCGGGCATTGTCGTGGTTGGAGAATCAAGAAATGCCGGCAGCCAGACTACTTGGAGCGAGCTGGTTATTGTCGGGTCGCGAGCGGGAGCGAGCGGATGCAACCCTTCGCCGCCTGGAAACGGCATCCGACAAACGCATCGCGCTCTTGGCGACTGCTCAAGTCTGGCGATCCCGGGTGCTCACCGCTTCGCCAGCGGAAGTCTCCGCTTGGGAGCGACAATTGGGCTCATTTCCCAAATCTTTGCGAGCCGGTCCCTATTACATTGTTGCCCAGGGATTGGCTCGACGACATCAGACGACCGAGGCGGCGCTTATGTTCCTGCGAGTGCCGATACTGTATCCCGGGGAAGCTGAATTGTCAGCCGAGTGCTTGTACTCTGCGGGGAACCAGTTGAGTCTTGCCGGCCAACCCCTGGAAGCTCGGATCGCCTGGCGCGAGCTAGTGGACCGGTATTCCGAACATCCGCTGGCTGCTTCAGCTCAACAGAAACTGAACACGACCGATGGTCAATAAGCGGCAAGGAGTAGTACTGCATGGTTGACGCTCGATTCTCTCGGTACCGTTGGCTAGTACTCAGCGCCATGCTGATTGCCACGTGGTCGATCGGCGCTTGGGGCGCAACGCCCCTGGTTGCCCAGGCGCAAGCGCCCATCGATGGCGGGCCGGCATCGGGTGGCGAGGGAGCCACCTCGGCACAACCGCCGGAAGGGTTCCTGGACATTGTATTTTCTGGTGGCTGGGTTGGCACGTTGATTGTGTTGTTGCTGTTGGGGCTCTCACTCACGGCCGCCTATCTGGTCATCGACCACCTGCTGACGATCCGTCGAACGGAGATTATGCCGCCCGATTTGGGTGAGGGCGTGCGAACGCTGTTGGCATCGGGCCGGATCGAGGAGGCGGATCGAATCTGCCGGGCGCAGCCGAGTTTTCTGTCGTTTGTTTTGCTGAACGGCATCGCCGAGATCGATGGAGGCTGGTCGGCTATAGAAAAAGCGCTTGAGGACGCTACGGCCGAACAATCCGCTCGCCTTTTTCGCAAGATCGAGTACTTGTCGGTCATTGGGAATATTGCGCCGATGGTTGGCCTGCTCGGAACGGTAACGGGGATGATCTTTGCATTTCAGCGAGTGGCCGTCAGCCAGGGTTCGGCGGGCGCCGGCGATCTGGCCGAGGGAATATACCAGGCCCTGGTTACGACGGTAGGCGGTTTGATCGTAGCGATTCCATCTCTTGGTGCGTTCGCCGTCTTTCGCAACCGCGTGGATCAGTTTGTGGCGGAAACGGCTTACCTGGCACAACACGCCATGGCCCCGCTCAAGCGACGTCGCAAGCCGACGCGACCGGGATCCGTTCCGTCTCCTCCACCATCACGTGGAGACCGGTGATGCGTGTGCCCGATCATATCCGGCGCGGCGGGGACTTGGGATTTAATATGACGCCCATGATTGACGTCGTCTTCCTGCTGATCATTTTCTTTCTCGTCTCGAGCCACCTGGCAAAGCAGGAGGTCCAGCTGGCATTGCCCTTACCGACGGCCGCGAGTGCTCGTGCCGATCAGCGGAACGACACGCCGAGACTCACCGTCAACGTCAAGGCCGACGGTACGTTGCTTCTGTTCGGACGTTCGGTGCCGCCAGAGGAGTTACGCGAGCAGTTGAGCAAACGGGCCACGCGGGTTGGGGCGACATTGCAGGTGCGCATCCGCAGCGATCGCAAGACTCCCTACCGTTTTGTGGAGCCGATCATGTTGAGCTGTGCTCACGCAGGTATTTGGGATGTCTCCTTCGCGGTTTACCGACCGGAGGAGAATCGATAATGGCCCGACCTTCGCCCTTTATCCGCCAGTCCGGCAGCCTGGAAATCAAAATGACGCCGATGATCGACGTTGTGTTTCTGCTGCTGGTTTTTTTCGTTTGGAGTGCCAGTTTCCAGGTAGCCGAACAGTTGCTGCCGAGCCAGATTCGATCGGCAAGCGGGACGGCGGCCCCCCGGCCGGACGATCCGCCACCCCCTGAAGACGACTTTGACAGGATCGTCGTTCGAGTGAGGAGCCAGACGGGGCGTTTGAGTTGGACCGTCAATGCGCAACCGGCCCGTGACCTCGCGGACTTGCGAACGCGTCTGGTAACGATCGCCGAAATCAAGCGCGACGTTCCCGTGATTCTCCATCCAGACCCCGACGTTGCGCTCGGCCATGTGATCGATGTGTACGATATCACGAGATTGATTGGTTTTGAACAGATTCAATTCGCGGCGTCTCAGGAACTCTGAGCCATCGAGTGACAGCGCATGAAGTCGAATCGGTTGTTCCTGGTGATCGTGCTGACAGTGCTCGCCGGAGTTCTTGTCTCGGGTCGGCGTACGTTTTGCGCCAACGTGCCGGACGGCGAAGTTCAGTTGGTCGAGGGTCTCCGTCAACGGCGGCTTTTTTCCGTGGCCGAATTGGCTTGTACCAAACAGCTAGAACATCTCGACGTCACCGAGAGGGAGTATGTCGAATGGTGCGTCGAGTTGATCAGAACGCGCGCGTCACGAGCTAACCACGCTGCCCCGCAGCAACGCGACACGCAGTGGCTGGAAGCCTATCAGGCGGCGGAAGAATGTCGCCAGGCGGCTCGCAAGAACGAGTGGTTGATTCTAGTTGACGTACAAGAAGCGATCACGCAACTGGCTGAAGCTGAACTGGCTCGTATGGAGGCGGAAATCGCTGCTCAACCGGATGCGGCTCTTGTCCATGCTCGAGAAAAAATCAGGAAGGCGGCCGGCACGTTGGGCAAGCTGCAGATGCTCCTGGCTGATCGCATTACCCGCACGGCCGATTCGAGTACGAGCGAGCGCCCTTCGGCGGACGAACTGCGAGCATTGCTAACGCACGTGCGGTTGGCACAGGCACGCGGTTTTCGCAACCGTGCACTCTGTTATCCCCTGAACAGTGACGACCGTGTCGGCGCACTGACGCAATCGGATCAAGTTCTCAAAGATCTGATGGGCAGGCTTCGCCTGGGAGATCCGCTCATTTGGGACGCCCAACTTGAACACGCGATGATCCTGCGATTGTTGAGTGATCGAAGGGCGGCCGAAAGATTGCTCGATCAGCTAATGGCGCGCAAACCGCCGGACAGGGTCCGACGTGAAGCGGTTTCCGAGCGAGTTCTCTTGGAACTTGCGGGCAGTCAGTGGCAAAGTGCGTTGAGTCTTCTCGTTCAGTACCGAAAGACCGATAGCCAGTCGGTACCGCAACTCGACTTTTCAGAACTGCGCATTTACGTCACAGCCTGGAAGTCGGCGGAACAAGAACACGACGAACAAGCGGCTCGACAATTCCAGAGCAAGGCCACGGCGACGGTCAAGTACTTGGAGTCGACCTACGGTCCCTATTGGGGACGGCGTGGGGAGGTCGTGCTGTTGGCGACAGCCGGCCACACGGCGATGCCCGGAAACTTGGAGATCTTGAGACGGACCGCCGAGCAGTTCTACCACAAGAAGCAGTGGGATGATGCGATCAGGGCCTTCGAAAAGACAGCCTCCCAGGCGGACGAATTGCGTCAAGAAGAGGCTGCCTTTCAGGCCAGGTATCGAGCCGCGCTCATCGAACAGAAACTCAAGCGGTATGCGGCCGCCGGAAAACGACTCAGACAACTGGCCCTGGTGGATGCCGCCGGGCCGAAGTCGGCCGAAGTTCATTTGTTGGCCGCGTGGAACCTGGCTCAAGCCGTGCGCGGCGATCAACGATCGGTCGACTCTTACTTGGAGGCGCTCACCGAACACCTTGACCTCTGGTCAACGTCGCCGACGGCCGATCAGGCCCGCTGGTGGCTTGGCAGCATGCTCGAGGCCAGGCACGAGTGGCAGAAAGCGCTCAGCGTTCTTCGACAGGTTTCGCCCGGCAGTCCGCGTTTCGCAGACTCCGTACGTTCCACCGGACGTTGTTGGCAACAGCACCTGGAGTCGTTGCAAGCGGAAGGTAAGCCCGTGGAGGACGAATCGCGAGCCGCCGTCGAATGGCTCGAGTCGGTCATTCTGAGCGACACGCAACAATGGCCCGAGCGATGGAGTCCCGCGCAATGCGAGGCCGTTGTTCAGGCTGCGCGCCTGCGCCTCGCCTACGATCGAAAGGGGGGCGAGAACGCGGAAAAGCTCCTAACCGCCGCCCTGAAAGATACTCCGGATTCGCCGGCCAAGTGGAAGGACCAGGCACAACTGTTGCTAGTCGCCGCTTTGGCCGCTCAACACGATCGCCAGGCAGAGGCGATCGCCTTGCTGGATAAATGGAGTTCCGGCGACGTTGTGCAACGACTGCGGCTGATCGAACAATTGACTCAAACGATCCGCTCAGCGCCGGAAACCCTGCGACCGCAACTGGCCAAGGTCCAACTCGTTGTCATCGAGCAGGTCGAAGCCTCGGGACAACCGGTCGAAGACGAAATCCGAGCTCGGATTGCCGGTCTTCACGCCCAAGCGCTGCGCGACACGGGGCAAACACGTGAGGCACTGCAACGATTCGAACGTTTGGCCCGCGACCGACCCCGGGACAAGAAGATTCAGATCGACTTCGCCCAGTTGCTACTCGAAAGTTCGGAACCGGAAACGCTCGGCAAAGCCATCGTGCAATGGCGAAAAGTGGCCAGTCATGTGCCGCCCGATTCGGACGACTGGTACCGTGCCCGGTACAGTATTGCCCTGGCGTTTTCCCGTCGAAACCAGACGGGCGATCGAGCTGAGGCGGCCAAACGCCTGAAGTATCTCAAGGCCATATCGCGCGTGGATCAAACGGTTTGGAAGGATCGAGTGAATCAACTGCTGGATCGTTGCCGCTCGTAGGGGCGTTGCCGGTCGGTACTTTTTCAAACCTCATCTGGATGGAAAGTGTCCGGTCAACTTTCCCTGCATGGTTGTGTCGAGCGGTGCGTGCCGGCGTTGACTCGGTCCAACGTGCGAGAACCGGCAGCGTCTCAGACCCAGTAGGGATTCGTTTCTGGAACGGGACGGATCAGGCACTGGCTGCAAATGGCGTAAATGGCGACTGCGCCGCAGAGCAAAGCGAAGTTGAGTAGCATGGTTCGTCCCTCGCAAATCGTGGCTTTGCGAACCGGCTGAAAACTCCCTTTTTCGCCGCTCGAGTTGGTTGTTCCAGGACCCTGAGGCCTGTTGCGATGCCGTTGTCGGCCCGGGTTTCCCACCCGGAGAGCCGTTCGGCCTGACTGACCGACATGTATTTGCAGCTCTCATGCCAAAACTCTTCGTGTTGCCGTCGATGGGGCGTAACCTGTTGCTCTCGAACCGTTTATTAAGAAATGATCGCATCCGGTCGAACGCATCCAGGAGGCGAGTCGTCGTTGTCATTATGACTTGTCGCGACGTCACAGTGACGACAGCGGAAGGTTGGCACGTCGCGGCGGGATTCAACGAAAAAACGGCGACTGGCTCTCAGAAGGGCCAGTCGCCGTGGATCAGCACGTCACGGGATGGGTTTGATGGGCGGTCACCAGGGGCCGCGAACGTAGTAGACCCCGAACTGATCGGTATGACTGGGCCAACGAGGCGTGCCTCGTAGGGCACCACGGGCACCGGCAGTTTGTCCGGGGTAGGCGCGGCCGAACTGATGGTGGATGGGTTGCATTCCCGACTGGGCGACGCCCCAGCCCAAGGTGGTTTGCATTTGGGCCGTAGGTGGGACGACCAGCGGTACCGGGTTTCCCCAAGGGGCGTAGTAATAGTCGGCGTGCCACGGCATCGTTTGGGCGATCCGGGCACTCCACCGATTCGCTACTTTTCGACGACCGGCTTCGGCTTGGGGCGACAGGACCAAAAGGGTCGCGGCAGCGACGACAAGAGATAGCAGCATTTTCTTCATGGGCGGGATTCCCTTGTATTGGCAGAAATCAGGATGCTATTTGGCAAGCCTGAAGTGTTGGGCGACACCGCTCAGGGTGCCGGGGATCATCGGTCGGTACCAGGAAACTCGGGTGCGGTTCATGCCACGTCCGTTGTCATAATACCGGTAGTACGTGCGCTTATGTTGATAGAGGAGTTCGTGCGGTTGAAACGGCTGGTAGGTGAAATAGGTCTGACCGACGCCGGCCGGTACGGGACGCGGGGCCACGTACAATTGGGCGGGCATTCCACCACAGTTGCCCGGCAGGTAGTAGTTCGAGAAGAGTTGCGGTTGGCCATACTGGCGGGGGCGGCAGTTGAGTGTCTGGCACGTGCCGCACTGATTCCTGGACCCGTGCATCCGGCCGCATTGGTTACATGTATTGCAACCATTTCCACAATGCGAGCAGGGTGCGGGCGATTGGGCGGCAGCCGGTTCGGCAGCTCGCAGAGCGTCCGACTGGCTCGGAGTCGCCGCGAACGTCAGTAACAGCGCGGCAGAAACCAGCGTGGTGTGGGCGAAAATGCGAAGCATGGAAACGCTCCTCCTTGCATGCGATGAACGCGTCTGGCGGTGGGTAACAGGCCGACCGAATGGGGGTCCAGCAAGCGGTTCAATCTTTTTGGCGGGTATGGGCTTTTGGTGAGTCTTCGGGCGGGAGGCCGGGGGAGTCCATTGGTTGTCCCCATTGGGTTTCCTGGCCTTTGTCCGGGGCGCGGCGCGAACGACCTTGCACCGCATATAGATTTTCTCGGTCAAGCCGGGCGAAAGAGTGAATCTTTATTTGATCATTGCGCCAAACACCCGTTCTGTATGGAACGATCGGTCGAAGCACTCTGGGAGGAGACTTGTCCAGTCGGTATAATCCGAACAACCAAAACGATTTACGGACGGGAGCCAGGCAGACCGGCGGTCCCGCTCGACGCGGTGGTCAGCCCGGGCGGCCGGGCCTGGACCGGGGTCATGTATTCTCTTGTCGATGCCCCGTGATTGTCCGGAGAACTGAGAGAGAGGGCGGGTCGCGGCCCGGTTGGCTGAGCACGGATTGTTCAAGGAGTGGGAAACGTTGTCAGGCAAGAAGGTTAAGTCGTCGAAGTCGCCCAGGAAGTCGATGTCGCCCAAGAAGTCGCCCGAGAAAAGGACTACCACGAAATCGGGATCCGGCGATGGCGGTCGCTCGGTCAAGCGGACCGCATCGGCCAACGGGAAGCCTCGGCGGCGCGAGACGGCCGCCTCGATGGCCGCCCGCCAGCGGGACATTTCGGTCAGCGAGTTTTTTGCCAAGAACCGGCATTTACTCGGTTTTGACAATCCGCGCAAGGCGTTGTTAACAACGGTCAAGGAAGCCGTTGACAATTCGCTGGACGCTTGCGAGGAGGGGCATATTCTTCCTGAGATCTGGGTACACGTTGTTCAGGTCCGGCAGAACCGTTTTGCGATTGGCGTGCAGGACAACGGGCCTGGAATCATGCGCAAGCAGATTCCGCTGATCTTCGGCAAGTTGCTTTACGGGTCCAAGTTTCACCGCTTGCGCATGAGTCGTGGCCAGCAGGGGATTGGCATCAGTGCTGCCGGCATGTACGGCATGTTGACTACCGGTCGTCCGGTCAAGATTGTCTCAAAGATCTCCATTCGCAAGCCGGCTCACTATTACGAGGTGCAGATCGATACGAAGAAGAACCACCCGGAGATTCTCAACGGGCGGGGTGACGGCCAGGACATACCTGCTGGCGAGGCGGGCAGGAAGGCAATGGAGAAGAAGGGGATTGAGTGGGTAGCGTATTACGAATCTGAAGAGGGCGAGTCACCGAGGGAGGTGCGTAGTGGCACTCGCGTAACGATCGAATTGGAGGGTCGTTACCAGCGTGGGAAGGGGAGCATTGATGAGTACCTCGAGCAGACGGCGATCGCCAACCCGCATGTGACACTGCATTATCGTGACCCCGATGGAGGAGTGCACACGTACGGTCGGTCCACCGAGGAATTACCGGCCGAGCCGAAGGAGATCAAGCCCCATCCGTACGGCGTGGAATTAGGTCGGCTGGTTACGATGCTCAAGGAGACTCGAGCGACGACGATATCGCAGTTCCTCACAGGTTCATTTTCGCGAGTCAGTTCCGCGGTAGCTCGGCGTGTCTGCGAAGGCGCCAACATGACGACACGGGCTTCGACTCGCCGCATCGGCCGCCAGCAGGCGGATGCGCTCTATCAGGCCATCCAGCAGACAAAGATATCGGCCCCGAAGACTGACTGCGTCGTTCCGATCGGCGAACCGCTCTTGCTCAAGGGGCTTAGAAGCGTTGTGCCGGGCGAGTTTTATTGCGCCGCGACGCGACCTCCTGCCGTCTATCGCGGCAATCCATTTCAGATTGAAGTGGCCTTGGCTTACGGGGGCGGGTCGACGATCGAGAAGGTTTCTTTCGACCTGCTTTGCGACTTGCTGAGCGAGGCGGACGCCCGCACACTACGACAGTTCCTGGTATTGACGTTTGACGGCCTTGGGACGGCGGGAGCCGACAAGATCTTGAAGGAAACGGGATTCGGCACGCGCCGCTCGCCGGCCAAAATGAGTCTTGAGGAAAAGAAGACTCTGCATCATGCCATGCGCAATGTCAACATATCGGAAGGACAATCGATGCACGTGGTTCGTTATGCGAACCGAGTACCGTTACAGTTCAAACAGCGCGACTGTGCGATTACCGAAGGAGTCACTTCGACGAATTGGCGTTCGTATGGGTTGAGTCAATCGCGGGGCTCGCTGCCATCCGGGCCGGTCAGCCTGGTTGTCCATATTGCCAGCGTCTGGGTACCGTTTACGAGCGAGTCGAAGGAGGCCATTGCCGGCTACCCCGAGATTCAAAAGGAACTGCGACTCGGCCTCCAGGCCGTCGGAAGAAAACTGGGTATGTACTTGCGGCGACGCAAACGGGTGCAGCAGGAGAGTGACCGGCGCAATGTGTTCCTCAGGTATCTGGGTGAAGTGGCGACGGCGGTCAGCGAGATCAACGGCTGCGATGACCGCGGATTATACGACCAGTTGATGGCCATTGCCACTCGCAAGACGTCCGAGGCGGATGCCCGCTTCGACGATCGCGGTCGGCGGGTCGCGGAGACAGACGTTGACTATGGTGACAACGTGTTGATCGTTCCACCGGATCCGCAATTACTGCTCGATTCGTTGCCCAAACGCGACGGTTCGCAAAAGACATTATTTTGAATTGATTTCCGGACTGCGCGGCGCTCCGACCAATGCTCGGTTGGCCTTTGCCCTGTCGATCCGTGTCTGAGGATAAACGTGATGGCCAAGAAGAGAGTCTCTCGAAAGAAGCGGCCGGCCAGGCAGACGGCCGGCGAAGTGGTCACTCCAAGTGCCAAGGATAAACGGACGCTCAAGTCGATCCGAGGCCTGGCCGACGGCGTGGCCGCCAGCGCGCAACGAAAACGGGCTCCGCACCTGGATGTTCCTTCACGATCACTGAGCAACGTACGGTACAACAAGTCGAAACGGTTCATCGAGATGGGGAGCGGCCGGAATCGGCGTGAACTCTTCAATCTGTCGCAGGCCAAGAGTTATATGCAGACCTTGTTGGTCGGCAGCGGCTGCAAGCGATTGATCGAACAGGGCAAGACAACCAGCATCCGAGGACTTTACTACCTGCTCAAACATACGATCGAAGGGACCAAGGAGGAGACGTTTGACCAGCAGTCCGACTGCGATCCGATTATTGAAGATGTCGAAGTGACGCTCAATGCCATGCGTGAGGAATTGCACCTTTACGCCAAGAACGCAGGGGCCATGGTCGGTCCGATCACCCTGGTCGATAGTGGTGACGAAATCGACTGTTCCCGAATGGGCTCGGGCGGCTACAGTATTCCCTCGATTGTTGAACCCGACATTGTGCAATTCAAGGAGCACGGTGCCGAGTTCATACTGCACGTAGAAAAAGACACTGTCTGGAGGCGATTCAACGAGGATAAATTCTGGAAACAATACCCGTGCATCCTCACACACGGAGGAGGTCAACCACCTCGGGGCGTGCGCCGCTTACTCAACCGCATGCATAACGAATTGAAACTGCCCGTCTATTGCCTGTTGGATAATGATCCCTGGGGGTACTATATCTACAGTGTCATCAAGCAGGGGTCCATTAACCTGGCGTACGAGTCGAAGCGGATGGCCATTCCCGACGCACGTTACGTCGGCCTGCGCAGCAAGGACTTCGAGCGGTGCGAGTTGTCGCCGAGCGTCAAGATTGACTTGAAAGAGACCGACATCAAGCGAGCGCGACAGATTGCTAAATATCCCTGGTTCGAACGGAAGCGTGCGTGGCAAAAGGAAATTGAGCGCATGTTGAAGAACGGATTCAAGCTGGAAGTGGAAGCGTTGATCAGCAAGGACATCAGCTACGTGACGGAGACTTACGTGCCCGAACGACTTGAAGATCGCGATTTCCTCGATTAACGAGAGTTCTTGCCACTCCTCCGGGCCTCCCGCTACTCGTCGTCCTCATGCACGTGCCGGATCCTCGAGAGGAAATCGGCGACCGTCTGGGGGCGATCCGACGGTTTGGGACGAATGCAACGCATGATGGCCGCTGCCAGCGTGCGATTGAGAGCGGGACGATAGTGCAGGATGTCCTTCGGCTCCTGAGTATCGTGTGCCAATGCCGCCTTGCCGGTCGTTTCGATCACTGGCCAGGGTAGTTCATAGGTGCAGATCTGATAGGCTGAGACGCCCATGGCAAAGATGTCGAGCCTTTGATCCGTCGAACGTCGTCGAACGACTTCGGGAGCCATGTAGAGCGGCGTGCCGGTCCGATTCCCCGGCTGCATGAACTCGGTCCGTGCCGGCAAGGTCAAACCAAAATCGATCAACTTGAGGTCGCCCGTTTCGGACTCGTAAATGAAGTTGCGCGGGCAGACGTCCCGGTGAATGAAATCCTGCGCGTGCACGTAGTTCAACGCTTCGGCCGTCTGACGCACCAGTCGCAGGCGGTGTCCCTCGACGACCTCGTCGCGATTCTTCAGCACTTCGTGGAGGCCCGGGCCCTTAACGAACTCCATCACTATGTACTGAACGTCGTCAGTCGTCATACCGTATTCGGACGTGTGCACGACCAGCGGATGCTGCAGACTGATGGCAATTTCACCCTCTGACGGTTTGCCAAGCCCCTTGAAGCGACTCTCAAAGAAGGTCACCTTTTCGTGGTCGGCGATCTTCAAGCCGACGACGCGATCATCACGCAAATCTCGGGCCATGTAGAATTTGGCCATCGTCCCCGAGACGGCTTTGCGCATGATCTGAAACCGGTCGCGGATGTTGACGCGATCGCTCTGGAACATCGACTGAAATCGATCAAACAGGCCCATGACTTCAATCTAGGCAGCGATAGGGGAATGAGCAACCAATGAAGGTCAGATTCGTGACTATTTGCCACAATAGTCGATCGTTCGTGCAATCTCGCTCTGCAACGCGTGACGCGGCACAATTCGGTCGACATAGCCGTGTTCCAGCAGGAATTCGCTCGTTTGAAAGCCCTTGGGCAGTTCGATTCGTAACGTGGCCTTGATCGTGCGAGGGCCGGCAAATCCGATCAATGCCTTGGGTTCCGCAAAGACAAAATCGCCCAGTGACGCAAAACTGGCCGCCACTCCGCCCATCGTCGGGTTGGTCAGCACCGAGATAAACAACCCACCTGCCCGATCATAGCGGGCAAGGGCGGCGGAAACTTTAGCCATTTGCATCAGCGACAAGATGCCCTCGTGCATACGTGCCCCGCCGCCCGATCCGCTGATAATGATCAACGGCAACTGTCTCTCAGTGGCCCGTTCCGTGAGTCGCGTCAAACGCTCGCCTACAACCGACCCCATGCTGCCCATGATGAACGCCGAGTCGGTCACGCCGACGGCGACGCGTCGAGCTCGGATCATGCCGGTTCCGGTGATCGCCGCGTCGGTCAGGCCGGTGCGCGACTGTTCATGCGTCAGGCGATCGCTGTATTTTTTCTTGTCAGAGAATCCAAGTGGATCCGTGGGCCGCAGATCGGTGTCCCATTCCTCAAACGTGCCGTCATCGAGGACCTGGTTGATCCGTTCATGGGCAGAGACATAAAAATGGTAGTTACAGTCGGGACAGACGCCCAGACGCTTCTCGGCCTCGCGTCGAAAAATAATCTCCTGGCAACCGGGGCAGCGCAACCATAGTCCTTCCGGTACGCCCCGTTTCTGTCGTTTGATTGTCTCTTTATTCATTCGTACCACCCATCCCGTGTTCCAGGGGCGAGTCCTCTCAGCCCGACACGGGCACACGGTCCAACTCGATCAACGACCATCGGCCCGAATCGCATTCGGCTTCCCAGAAACTTTCCATCGTCCCTTCCTCGAGATAACTACGTACGAGCGACGCCAATGGCTCGGATATGACCACACCGAGCGTGCCCTGCTTGTGACGTTTCACGATGCGATTCAAGGCGGACGAAACGCGTTGTTGGGCGTCGTTAATTGACTCGCCGTTCGGCGGGCATATCGACTCGGGGTTCGTCTGGCACTGCCGGTAGAGTTTTGGCTGGGTCTGCTTCACCTCGTCAATCAGCTTGCCATGCCATAACCCGTGATCCCAGTTGCTCAGCTTCTTTACCAGCTTCGCCTTCAGCTTGCGGGTCTGAGCGATCGCCTTGGCTGTCTGCATGGCGGATTGACCGGGTCCCACGTACACCGCGTCGAAAGGCTCAGCCGACAGTTCCTGCACAAGACGGGCAACTTGCTCTTCCCCGGCAATGCATAGCGGTAGGTCCAACGATCCCTTGATGCGTCCCTGCTGATCAAGATCAGTCGCACCCGGTTGTATCACGGCAATACGTAACATAATGCTGCGCGATCCTCAGGCGACGCTCGCCAGATCGGCTAGTTCCCCTATCGCTTGTCGGTAATCGGATGAGCCGAAAATGGCCGACCCTGCCACCAGCAAATCGGCTCCCGCTGTCCGGCACCTGCCGACCGTGGCTCGATTCACACCGCCATCTACCTCTAACAGAAGCCTGCCGCCGTCGATATCGCGCAAAGCGGAGAGTTTCTCCAGGGCGCTCTCGTGAAATGCCTGCCCCCCGAATCCGGCCGGCACGCTCATCACCAGGATCAGGTCACACAAATCGAGGCAGTCCGAGAGTGTGTCGAGTGACGTCGCCGGGTTTAAGGCGATTCCGGCCGCCACGTCCCAGGTTCGTAATCGACGCAACAACTCGCGCGGCTCCGGGCAGGCTTCGATGTGAACGGTGACACAATCGGCGCCGGCAGCTACGAACTGCTCGATGTATTGCTCCGGATGCTGGATCATCAAATGGACGTCGAGCGGCGCCTGCGTTAGGCGACGCAAGGCTGATACGATCGGCATGCCGTACGTCAGGTTGGGAACGAAACAACCGTCCATAACATCCAAATGAAACGCCTGGATGCCCGCCGACGATAGCCGACGGACTTCTTCCTGCAGGTTGCCGAAGTCGCATTGCAGGAGCGATGGCAAGACTACAGGCGCCTGAGATCGCAAGGCAAGAAACTGATCGCGTCGAGACATGTTGTCGAAGGATCCCGATAAGTCATGAAGGTCAGGTGTCTGGTCCGGCATGCGCGGATCGCGGTCAATTTGCTACCGCTTTCGTGCCACGGCCCCGTTCGCCGTAAACGGTGGCCACCACCAACGATTCGGTCTTGTTCTCTCTTACCGGCTACGTCATGACGGCCGCAGTTCGTATCAGCCTCGAGCGGGGGATCCCTCCTGGTGTGCCAAGCTACAGATTCTAGCAGCGGTGCGGCCGATCGTCAGTAGGGCTTTCGGCAGCCGTATGTAAGTTGTTATGCACTAAGAGATTACAGGTAAACAGTATGCCCGCAAGGTGGGGGGGTGTGGCTCATTCCAGGTCTTGAGCCGTGGGTAGGTCGTCGAGAGTCTCGAGTTGGAACAATGCGAGAAAGCGGTCGGTCGTGAAGTACTGAGGGCGTCGGGGGTTGGCCTGAGGCCGTTCGATCCGCAGCAGTCGCCGACGAACGAGTTGGCTCAACAGACCGCGGCTTGGGCGACCACGCCTGGAGTCAATATCGTCCTTCGTGCATCCTTGTTCGTAGGCGACGATGGCCAGGACATCGATGGCGGCCTGGGAGAGTCGCGCTTCGCGGACGCGTCCGTAGAAGACATCGCGCAACGATGCAAATTCGGGGCGCAGCTCGAGGCGATAACCGGCTTCCCGTGAGACGATGCGGTAGGGATGATCGAGATGCGCGTATTGGACGTTGAGTTGATCAACGAGCTCCTTGACTTCTCGTGCCGGGACCCCTCGCATCATGCCGGAAATGTCGGCGGCTTGGATCGGGTCACCGTTGGGATGACCGACAAAGAGAACGGCTTCCAGAATCGAACGGGGGCAGAGTTCTACTTCTGGTTCCGTTTCGTCGGGGGAAATCTCTTCTGCCTGGTCGTCGAAGGCGCCAAACATCTTGGCCGGCTGCGCGCCGGCCTCGGTTTCTACCGTCGAAGCGGGCACGCGGTCGTCCCGGTCGTCGACCTGGTCGCTATCGTAGGGGTCTTTTCCCTTATCAACGAGTTGGGCATAGGTCTTTCCGAGTTCCTCGAGCGAGATACCCTGGTCGTCGACCTCACAACCGAAGGGCAAGAGTCCGAAGGAATCGGCTTCGGGGTCATCGGGTGGGAGTGCCCCGGGCTCCGGAGCATCGGAGTCTACCATCGTTGAGCCACCTGCTGTTTCATGAACGTCAGACCGTCCCCGGCCAGTTGTTCTTCGCTTTCGTACATTCGCCTCCAGATTTTTGTAGCTGCGACCAATTCGGGCAATGCCAATCCGAATGCTTCGATCATCAGCCAGCCGTCGTATCCCACATCCTTGAGTGCGTCGAAATTCTCGGCCCAACGCACATTACCGGTGCCGGGAGTGCTGCGATCATTTTCGGAGATGTGTACATGAGCGAGGACATCGGAACAATCTCGGATGGCCTGCGGGATGTTCTTCTCTTCGATATTCGCGTGAAACGTATCGTACATGGCCCGGCAGGACGGCTGGTTGACCTCCTTAACGAACCGGGCCAGATCGGCGTGCGTGTTGAGCAGGTAGCACTCGAATCGATTAAGAGCTTCCACTGCCAGGGTGACATTCAGTTGGCCGGCAAGTTCGGCCACTTCGCACATCGACTCGACGGCCCATTTCCATTCGTCCTCGGTCGGTCCCTGTCCGGTAAAATGCCCGAGGGCGGAGTGGTAGGGGCCGGCCAACAGCGTACACCCGGCAGCCTGGCAGCATTCCAGCGCCCGTTTCGTATTGGCCACTCCCAGAGCCCTGACAGATGGGTCGGAACTGATCGGATTGTCCTCAACGCTTCGCACCGTGACGGCGGTCCGTTCGAGTCCCAGGTCGTCGAGGCGTTTGGCCCAGGTGGCGTACTTCTCAACGGTCAGGTCAAACAGGGGAAGTTCAACGCCGTCGTAGCCCATGGATTTTAGTGACTCGAGTACGGGCAGGATGCCGTCATGCAGATCGCCTGTCCAGAGCAGTAGATTCATACCGAATTTCATGGTTCTCTCCCAGCGCGGGCGGTGCCCGCAGTTTGTAAGACCGGTCGGTCCCGTCACTCATTATCACCAAGAAGCACCTGTGCGCAACGCCAAGGCGCCCTTTCCTCTCCCGACATTCTCGTTCGGTTATTGCAATCAAGGGGCGATCCGCGGAATTTCCTCCTACAGACTCAAGCCGGCGGCCATTCGTTGCGGTGATCAACTGGCCACTACTTGTCCATCCCAGGCGGCCCGACATAATCCCGCTCAACTCAGCCGGCGCATCGTCTCACCATCGTCTCCTTGTCCTCAAGTAACTCATCCCCTCTCTCGAGAACTCGGTGCCGAGCCCCCGGGAGTAACTGAGTGAACGACTCGGGCAGCGGCCGAAGTCGTGCGCGTTTCATTACGCTGTTCAGACGGGTCCACAGGCGGTGGTCATCTCGATAGTCATCCAGAAAGCGAACACGGCAAAAACCTCTGATCATGTCGGGCAGCCGCTCGGCCCTGCCACTTGTCATCCGGTGGATCATCTCGGCAAGCCGCTCGGGATCGAGCGATTCCAGCCGAGCGTAATAGCGTTCGAGTGTCTCGGGCGACTGTTCAATGAGTGCTGCGTCAAGCAGGATTTCGATCAGGATATGCCCGAGGAACATCGGGCGGAAGCCACGGTCACCTGTTAGATGATCACGGATGACCTCGGCCAGTTCAAAGTTCAGCTCAGCGAATGCCCGCGTCGCGTGGAACCACCGGTCATCATGATGGTGTTGGATGATTCCAGCCGCCAGTGAGGCCAGCTGCGGATCCTTGTTATGGGACCACGGCACGGCGAGCCGTCGTCGAGCTCTTACGCGTCGATCAACGACGCTCAACCAGTCCGGTACGGCGGTTCCGGCCAGGAAATAAGGATCGTCAAGGAACGGGCATCCATGTGCAAAGTAATTCATGCCGCCGCTTCGAAGAATCAAAGCGCTCCTTACCAGGTGGTCCGTCCGTCGTCCCTCATCTCGCAGCTCAGCCGATATCGATCCAATTACCTTCTCGAGCACTTTGCAGAACGGCATCACAGACTTTTTGCGTGCGCAGACCGCTGCGGAAATCGGGTTGTGAGGGCGTACCCGATTCGATTCCCTCGAGGAAATCGGCAACCACATGAACGAACGTGTGTTCGTAGCCGATCGTACAGCCGGGGACCCACCATTTGTCCATGTACGGATGTTCAAAATTCGTGACGTGCACACGTTGCCAGCCGGTCAAGTGATCCTCGACCTTCTGTCCTGTCCCGGGGTCGGAGTATCGGAAGTAGTCGATATACTGGGGGTCTTCGAGATCGAAATGCAGACTACCTGTTTCGCCGTTCAGTTCGAACGTATTGAAATTCTTGCGCCCTCGGGCGTACCGTGTGCTTTCGAAGGTGCCCATGGACCCGTTCGCAAAGACAGCCAGGAACATGCAGGCATCGTCGATGCCGACCGGTTCGACTTTTCCCGAGTCGACGTGTTTTCTTTCCTTGACGAAGGTCTCGGTCTTGGCCACGACTGATTGGATAGGGCCGTTGAGCCATTCGGCCGTATCGATCGAATGGGCCAGCAGGTCACCCGTGACACCCGAGCCGGCGACTTTGGCATCGAGCCGCCAGAGGGCGGCACCCCCTTGAGGGACATCAGCGGAGATGGTCCAGTCCTGCAGGTAGGTTGCTCGGTAGTGGAACGGTTTGCCGACGCGACCTTCGTCAACCAGTTGTTTGGCGAGAGAGATAGCGGGCACTCGACGGTAGTTGAAGCAGATTACGTTTGGGACGCCCGCCTTCTCGACCGCCTGGCACATCTGTTCCGCTTCGTCGACGTTCATGGCCAGCGGTTTTTCGCAAACGATGGTCTTGCCCGCGGCAGCCGCGGCCAGCACGATGTCCTTGTGTGTGTTATTGGGAGTGCAGATGTCGATCACATCGACGTCGTCCCGTTCGACGATTTTTCGCCAATCCGTTTCGGTCGATTCGTAGCCCCATCGTTGAGCGAAGCCGGCCAACTTCTCGCCGCCGGACCGGGCACAGATCACCTTGAGCACCGGCTGGTGCTCGAGGTCGAAAAAGTGCCCGACCTTACGATAGGCGTTCGAGTGGGCCCGGCCCATGAATCCTGTTCCAATTACACCGACGTTCAATGGCTTGGTCATGGTATCCTCAAAGGGTCTGGTTCTTTGGATGTCGTGCCGCTTCGATAGCCGGGCATGCGGCAGGGCACGCGAGTCGAAATATCAGCCGTACTGTTCCACCAGTTTCTCGACCGACTGCTTGCATTTGGCGGTATTCTCCCAAGCGTCGGGCCAGAAACACAAATCGATGGTCCACCAGTCATCGGGGCAGCCGGCATCGACGATGGCGGGCATAATCGCGTCAAAATCCAAGTTCCCTTCGCCAAATGGCGGGTGGGTGCTGGTCATGTGTTCGTTGATGGACCCGTCGGAATCAATCAAGTGCACTCGGCCGATTTTTCCTTTCAGTCGCGTGGCAAGTTCAGCGATTCCACCTGGCAAAGCCTCTTTGCCACCGGGCTGACGAGCGCCTTGGACGGCGACATTGTCGGCATGGCACGTGTCGAACATCACCATGAAGTTGTCATGATTCACTGTATCGAGCACGCGAAACACGTCGCTCGGCTTGTTGAATGCAAAGCCGGGTTCAAACTCCCATACGATCCTCACACCAGCATCGGCAGCTTCCTGAGCGCACTGGCGCCACACGCTCCCGACACGTTTCAGAGCCGATTCATAATCGACCTGGACCGGCACGGTCTCGGGGCGCGTCTCGCCCTCCACGTCTCCGATGGTCCAGGGATCCTCGGTTGTGTCGACTCGCATCACATCGATGCCCAAGTCGGTGCAGAACTTCACGTTCTTGCGGAAGGCAGCCAGGTAGGAATCGTTTGATTCGGCGGTTATCAAGTTCTCGCCCCACAGGTCGGCCGCCAGCCCGCTGCAGCCCATCCCGCGAGATTCCCATTTCGCCCGTACCTCCGCTCGCTGCTCCTCCGTTGTCATCAGATCGGGATTCGGGTGAATGTCGAATCCGCCCAGCTCCAACCCATCGAAGCCCAGCTCGGCCAGGCCCGTGACCACGTCGTCGAATTCAATCGGTTGCTTTTGATTGAAGAGGAACGCCCAGGTACCGATCGAAATGCGTTTTGTCATGACTATCTATCTCCATGTCGTTAGAAAACCGGTGATCTCCGCTCGTGGAGCAGAACTCGCTCCCGTTGGTCGATTACCCGATCCAGAATCCGGCGTCGTATTCGGCGCCTGATTAGTTGGTTGTTTTGTAATCGCCCAATTGCGGAACCTGTTCGTGAACATCGGGGCCGAAGTATCGCAAGCTGACCAACGGTTCGCTGCCCGTGTTCTCGATCGTCACTCCCTGAGTGGCCGCCTCATGGGTAATAAAGACCTCGTCTTCAGTCTCGGCGCCGAATCGGATCATCGCCGGCGTCTGCAGATTCAGCTTGCCCATTCGGCCCTTACCCTGCACGGTGATCCAGCCGCTCGAGCCCGAGTCCTTGAGGAGACACTGTCCACCGGGTTCGATTGTCAATTCTCGAGCGCTGAAGAGTTGAGCGCCGTCGATCAGCCCATAGACGATCCAACGATCGACCCAGCCGTCACCCTCGGCGGCAACGATCGGCTCCAGGTACGTGTTGTCCTTGAAATGAGTGTCGACGTTCTTCTCCCAGTCAAGCTGATCGATAATGTAGTCAAGATCGTGTTTGTGATCCTCCGGAACGTCCTTGACACATAACGACCAAGGGACTTCGCGACCTTCGACCAGCGATTGAAACATGCCGAACACGTCACTTCCCCACTGCGGTTCGTACGTGCACAGCGAACCCGGTGCGTGAAGCACACCGGGCGGAATCAACCACCCAGTGCCACGCTTGAGTCGATAAGCACGCGAGAGGTCGAGAATGCCGTTGTCTCCCTTGTCCCAGTTTTCGAGACATCGGCGTAGTTCGTCTTTCGTCGTTCCCGGCTCAAGTCCCATGAACGTGTAACAGAAATTGTTGTCTACGTTGTTGTATTGCGGCGAAAAATAATAACTCTCAGGCTTCCCCTCTTGGCCGGTTAACGCCGCATGCTCGTGCTTCTGGTGCATGTGGTGCGGGATGGGGCCCATGTTGTCAAAGAACTTCGAGTAAACCGGCCACTTGCCGTAAGTGTCCCACATTGCCTGGCCGATGAGCCGAGGACCGGCGGCAGCCACCGCATCGCGCAAAGTAAATTGCTGGCCGTCATAACTTACGAAGCTCAAACCCTCGTGCCAAACGCGGCCGTCATTCGCCGCTTCCGTTGTGCTGGCAAACCACCGTTCGTCAATGCCGCCTCGTGAGGCACCGTAGGCGTACAAGTCGTCCGGATGCAGTTTCAGACGTCGTCCCGGATGCAGAAAGCTGCGAGGGACCCAGGTCGGTGTGAGTCGCAGGAGTCCCTCGTTACTGTCCAATGCTTGTCCCAAAACCTGTTCAACCTGACCTGCCTCAATGACGTTCGAACTTATCATCTATGGTGACTCCCTGATTGGATAAACGAATGATCTTTTGCCGTATTCCTGGTTCGTGTCAGCGACCAACGGGAGCGGATTTTGCTCCCCGAGCGGTAGCTCGACGGTGGTCGGCGGCCCTGCCGCCCTGTTTGTCTCGGATGATCGTGCCGTATTCCTGGTTCGTGTAAGCGACCAACGGGAGCGGATTCTGTTCCCCGAGCGGTAGCTCGACGGTGGTTGGCGGCCCTGCCGCCCTGTTTGTCTCCGATGATCGTGTCGTATTTCTGGTTCGTGCAAGCGACCAACGGGAGCGGATTCTGTTCCCCGAGCGGTAGCTCGACGGTGGTTGG
>CAYNDU010000002.1:0-32211 GCA_964395615.1 uncultured Pirellulaceae bacterium
TCCATGTTTAGCAGAAAATCGCGCTCCGTGCACGAAGGATACGGGCTAGGTGCGCTTATTTCGCTCATACCAACGACGTTCAATCGTTTCCAGCGTCTGTCCTTTCGTTTCCGGGACCCACGCGAACACAATGATCACGGCCACCACGCACAACGCGCCGTATAACCAGAATGGAAACGCATGATGAAACGTCTTCTGCAGCCAGGCATTACCGTCGAGCATCGGGAACGTCTGCGAAACGACGTAATTGGCCAACCACAGACAGACGGTCGCGATCGCCATCGCTCGACCCCGAATACGCGTCGGGTAGATTTCCGAAAGTATGACCCAGGTAACCGGCCCTACCGACAGGGCGAAGCAGGCGATATAGAGCAAGATAAACCCGAGAACCCATGATTCTTGCCGCCCCAGATAGGCTGCCAATCCAAGCCCTGCAAGGCTGACGGCCATACCCGAGTATCCGACCAGCATCAACGGCTTTCTTCCAAGCCGATCAACGCTCCAGATAGCGATGACTGTGAAGGACAGGTTGACCGATCCCACGATTACCGTTTGCAGCATCGCGGCACTCGTATCCGAACCGGCAATCGATTCGAAAATCACCGGCGCATAATACAGAAACACATTGATACCGGTAACTTGTTGGAACACGGCCAAGACAATCCCCAGCAGCAAGGCAACGCGTAAGCCCGGACCGAACAGATGTGCCAGCGACTCACTTTCGCCGGCTACGGCCGTCTGGATCTCCTTCACGTCTCGCTCGGCGACTCTCTCGCCACTTATTTTCCGCAGTACGGCGAGTGCCTCCGCAGGACGCCCCTTCTTGATCAGCCAGCGGGGGCTTTCGGGGACAGGCATCAGGAAGAGTAGTAGGGCGACGGCAGGTATGATCTCCGACGCGAACATCCACCGCCAACCGGTTTGCACATTCCAAGTCGTATCGCCCAGCCCCTCGATAAAGTAATTCACGAAGTAAACGGCCAGCATGCCGGAGACAATTGCCAACTGGTTCAACGAAACCATACGACCTCGAATTCGCGACGGAGCAATCTCGGCAATATACATCGGTGACGTCAGTGCGGCAGCACCGACTCCCAGTCCGCCGAGGGCTCGAAAGAGCACGAACATGTTGCGGTCGGCCGGCAACGCGGACCCGATGGCCGAAATAATGAAAAGGACGGCACAGACCACCAGCACTTTCTTACGGCCCAACCAATCATTACAGATGCCCGCCAAGGCGGCACCGACGGCGCAGCCCAGCAAGGCACTTGCCGCGGCCCATCCCAATTGAAGGTCGGTGAGCGTGAAAAAGTCCCGCAAGAACTTCACCGCTCCGGCGATGACGGCCGTATCGTATCCGAACAGAAGACCGCCCAGCGTCGCGACGAGGCAGATCCAGACCAGGTAAAGCAGGTTACCTTCGTCGGAGGCGGCGAGCGATGACGGGTCGGGCGATCCTGGCGAACCGGGTGGATTTGGCATCTCTTGCCTTCTTGGTAACGGATTGCCCGGGGTGAAGCGGTGGTGTCAGGCGTGGCCGTAGCTGTCCCGTATGGCCCGAAACATGGCTAACACATTCTCGGTCGGAGTGTTTCCCTGAACGTTGTGTATCGAATTGAACACAAAGCCCCCTCCCTGATCGAAGATGCCAATTCGTTCACGCACTTCGTTGTATACATCGTCCGGTGTGCCAAAAGCGATCGTCTTCTGGGTATCCACACCACCCCCCCAAAACACGATATCGCTTCCATACTCCTTCTTTAGATCGACCGGGTCCATGCAGGCTGCCGAACACTGGACTGGATTGAGAATGTCAAATCCGGCTTCGATGAATTCGGCAACCAGCTGGAAAACGGAGCCACAGGAGTGGATGAACGTCTTCCAATTCGATTCCTCGTGGATCAATGCGTTGATTCGTTGGTGAAAAGGTTTGTAGAGCTCACGGTAGGCTTCGGTTGAAATGAACTGGCCGCGCTGCGTCCCGAAATCCGTGCCGGTGATAAATGCCACGTCGATCCGGTCTCCGAAGAACTCGATCAACGTACGAATATTTTTCTCGGCGATCTCACATTGTCGCTCAAACACTTTCAGTACGTAATCCTTGCGGGTGACCGTCGAGATATACCACTCCTCAACATCCCGAATACCCTTGGGATGTTTCAAGAATGGAGCCGGTACGAGCGCGATATCACCAAACCCCGTGCCGGGGATGACAAGTACGACTCCAACATCGGAACGCTCATCGAGCCAGTTCCGCATGCGCTCGTACCAGGCCATGTCCGCGGAAGTCAACAATGCAAATTCTTCCAGATTATCTTCCGGATCGAGTTTGGAATCGTCGATTGTTTCCTGCCGAACAATCGAATCAAAGAAATATCCTGTCCTGGGCATATGCCCGCTGGCCGGTACCGACAGGTCACCTTCGGGATATGCGTATGTGTTACCCTGATCGTCCACCGTAACGTTAAAGTCCTCGGTAACCAGCACCTGTGTACCGTCGTTCAGCACAAACGGCTTCCATCCGTCCTGCTTCGTTCCAAATAGGCTGGCTCGCGGCGCCACCCCGACAACATCGATTCCGAGCGCTCGCCTCAGGTGGTCGTCGATTTCTCCCAGTACCTGGTACGGTTCGGTGACCTTGACCCGAAATTCCGGTTCGCCAAAAAGCGCTTTCCGTACGCGTGAAACGGTGGACGCGTGAATTCCCGTGACAAAAGTGGCTCCAAAATCGACACATGGCCGGTCGGTCTGCCGATGAGCGAGCGTGGTCTGAAGCCGTTCTCGGCTGGTGATATTCGTTTCGTTCATGGTCGCCCACATCGACGATAGGATCTCATTTCGGCCAAGCATCCGGGCCGTTCTCGTGCAAACTCTCTGTTGCAACCCTCTGGCGTATCACATTTCGATCCCGAAAAAAAGAGCCTCTGCAAAAGAAACCGGGCCCAGGTTCTGGATCGTGCGAGGTCCCGAGGTGGATACTGGAATCCAATCGGTGGGCCCGGTGTGTCGAAATCCGGTGAGGCTGAACGGCACAAAACCGTCCAAGGGAGTTCCCCGGGGTGTTCCAAGCGTCGACTCGACGGCGAAACTGAATACTCGTGGAGGACAGTCAGTTGAGCGGCTCTTCACCTTATTCCGGGCAGCGCGCTTGTCGCCGTGATCGCCGGATCTTAGAATAGGCTGTGCCCACCGATGTCCATCGACACGAAACCAACGCGTGATGAATGATCACGTGGTTCATCATCCTTCTGCAGTTCGCACCGGTCGACCCGCCAACGGAGAACGAGATCATGTACGCCAGGTTCAATCGACGACAGCTGTTGCAATGCAGCGGGTTGGCTGCGATTGCATCGACGCCCGTATTTCGCACGATGGCAGCGGACAAGGACCGCCGCTTTCAAGTCGGCGCTTGCGATTGGTCGCTCGGCAAACGGCACGACCTTGCCGCGCTGAAGGTTGCCGAGGCGATTGGCCTGGACGGCGTGCAGGTTAGTTTTGGTGACCCGCAAGCGCAAAACGATCTCCGCAAGCAGTCGGTACGGGATGCATACGCTGCCGAGTCGACACGTCTCGGCGTGCGCGTTGCTTCACTGGCGATGGGCGTACTGAATCAACGACCCTATGCGTCGGATGCGGACGCAGAGCGCTGGGTGAGCGACTGCATTGGCGTCATGGCGAAAATGCGACAGCGAGTCGTGTTGCTGGCCTTCTTTGGTAAGGGCAATATCAAGGATAACGCCGCCGCTCAAAAAGAAGTCGTGCGACGCTTGAAGAAAGTTGCCCCTCAGGCCGAAAAATCCGGAGTCGTGCTGGGCCTGGAAACGCGACTCAATGCCACTGAGCATCTGCGCATCCTTGACGCCGTCGGATCGCCGGCCGTGCAGGTTTACTATGATGTGGCCAATATGCACCAAGGCGGCTACGACATTTATTCCGAGTTGGAGCAATTGGGTGCTGATCGAATTTGTGAAATCCACACCAAGGAATACAACCACCTGCTGGGACAGGGAGAAGTCGATTTTCCACGTGTGAAGCAAGTGCTCGACAAGATCAACTGGACAGGCTGGCTGATCATTGAATCGGCGACCGTCAAGGGAAAGTCGCTTGAAGCGTGCTACAAGGAAAACCAGCAGTATCTTCGATCCCTGTTCCCCACGACGTAGATGTTTGAGCGCAGCTCTGTGACTCAGGTAGTTCTTGAGCATAGAAGATCGAGACTAAGGAATGGGAATTCCTCATTTAAGCGCGCTCAAACTGCGAACCCACCCATACGTCCTCAAGGAGTGCCCCTCATGTCCCAATCCGCCTCACTCGCAAGCCGAAGGAGAATCACTGTGCGCATGGCCATCCTTGCCGGCTGCCTGCCGCTATTTCTGCTGCAGCATCCTTGTGCGTTGATTCGCGCTTCAGAGCGGGACCCGAATCTTGGAAGCGTGGAGTTATTGCGTGATCGGTGGGGGGTTCCCCACGTATTCTCCGATTCGGATGCCGGGGCCATGTACGGACTTGGATACGCGACGGCCCAGGACCGCGGATTCCAGATGCATTATTCGCTGCGAATGATCCAGGGCCGGTTGGCCGAGGTGATCGGCGACGTGAAGAAACTGCGGCGCGACGAGACGGCCGTTCAGAATGACCAAAAGATGCGCACGTTTGGATTTGCGACTGCTGCGGAGCAACGTGTCAAGGAACTTGATGAAGAGACAAGAGGATTGCTAGAGGCTTATTCAGCAGGCGTCAATGCCT
Organism: uncultured Pirellulaceae bacterium; assembly: GCA_964395615.1. Lineage (GTDB taxonomy): Bacteria > Planctomycetota > Planctomycetia > Pirellulales > Pirellulaceae > CAYNDU01. The sequence goes on from CAYNDU010000002.1 coordinate 4,747, forward strand.
GGTTCGAAGAACATGGCGATGCGCTGCCCGGGTTATTCGACAAGACGGGACTTCGTCCCGAACCCTGGACGCCGGCCGACTGCCTCTTGGCCTGGTGGCATCTGGCACAGTTCTTTGCGACCGACGGCACGCGCGACTTGATGCACTACCGCAACATCGTACAAGGACCGTCGCTCGATCGCGAACTGGCCATGATGCAAGCGCGTGCCGGCCGGCCAGGAGGGGCCGCCGATCTCGAGCCGATACCGCAGAGTGATTCAGCTGCCGTTGTGGGACGACACGACGTCACCGACGCGTGGGTAGAGAAAACGCGTGCGTTCATGCGGAAGCATGGGTTTACCGGCGACGGTCAGCCGCGCGTTCCGGATGGGCCGGCCGGACCCAAATTCAGCCATGCCTGGGTCGTGGACGGGAAGTACTCGGGAAGCGGCGGAGCGGTACTGGTTAGCATGCCTCAAACGCCCGTGACGAATCCATCACTGTTCTGTGAGTTTCATATCCATGGCAAGACATTCGACGCACGAGGCGTTGGAGTCCCCGGCTCTCCCGTGATCTTGATCGGTTGGACGCCTGATGTGGCATGGGGAATGACGGCGCTCGGTGCCGATCAAGCCGACTTGTTTCGCCTGAAGACGGACGATGAACACCCCGACCAATACGAATATGATGGGAAGTGGCGCGACATCGAAGTCGTCAAGGAACAGATCAAGGTCAAGGGAGGTCGGACGAGGACATTCGTCGTGCGCCGAACCCTTTTTGGGCCGATTGTCAACGCTTTTGCTTTTTCGCGACCCGGCGATCCGCTGGTTGCCCTCAAACGCGTTCCCATCTGTGACTCGGGGAAAGAGACGATGCAGGGCGCACTGGCAATGATGCGTGCGACCAATGTTCGGGAGTTCTTTTCTGCCCTATCGGGCTGGCGATTCCCGACCGCCAACGTAGTTTACGGCGATTCCAATGGTGAGATCGGTTACTCCACAGTGGGTGCTCTGCCACTCCGATCGCCACTGGCTCTGGATGGATCTTCGGCCGCCCATGACGGGTCGCGTTCCGAATGCGACTGGCGCGCGACGATTCCACAAGACCTCGTGCCGCACGTATTGAATCCCAAGCAGGGTTACTTGTTCAGCGGCAACCATCGTCCGGTTGGGGCATTCTATCCGATCCCATTGGGAATTCGGACGGGAGCGATGGGAGACAGTTCGCGCTCTTGGCGACTGAGACAGTTGTTTGCCAATAAGACCTCGATGACCGAACAACACGTGAGGTCGATGATCCAGGACGCCACGAACCCCGGCCGGCGGGCCATAGTCCGCATGGCTTTTCATTTGCGCGATCAATTAAACCAACCTCTACCATTCAAAGTGCAAGTCGCGCTCGATCATCTTGAATCCTGGTACCGTAAGGGCTCGCCATCTCGTTTGGACGTGGAGGGTGCGGAGTTGGCGATGCTGATCAACACCCAGTTCCGTTTCGTCAACACGGACCTGGCCATGATCTACGGTGGCGGTGAGTCGGGGATGAGCCACTGTCTGAAAACGGTCAACGCGCGTCTCGACAAGAACCCCAAGGCTGAGATCTCACCGATTGAACAGGAATACGTGGAACGGCTCCTGACCGAAGCGTGGGATTCGGCGGAGCGCATGTATGGACTCGATACGACTAAGTGGAGACTCCAGGCCCAAAAACAAGTTGCACAGCGACTGATCCCTTATTATGGAAGTCTCGACGGTTTTCCATCCCTTGACCCAACATACGATCTCAACATGCCGGAATTGCCTTGCGTTGACGGCGCGACCGTGTTCTCCCAGGCAGCTCAGGCCTACGTTCAATGGGTGCCGATGGCACACGTCGATGATGCGGAGTCTCTGTTGCCACCTGGATCGAGCGAGATTCCCGGTAGCCCGCAACGTCTCAAGAACGTCGATGCCTGGGCCCGCGGAGAACTGCATCCTGCCCCACTGTCTCGCGAGGCAGTTGACCGAGTGACGGTTGAGCGCCTGCGCCTCTCGCCCTGACCGCCGGACGGGGACGATTGTCCGACAAATGGCCTTTCGCCAATGACCCGTCCGATCGCCGAATCGTCAGATACCGGGAGACCGTTACCGCGGGCTCCCGGTCAGGACAATATCGGCTTGATCAGCTCACCGTGAACGTCGGTCAGCCGATATTCACGGCCCTGAAAAGCGAAGGTCAGTCGTTTGTGGTCGAGCCCCAGCAGATGAAGAATCGTGGCTTGAAGGTCGTGGACGTGCCAGGGCGATTCGGTGATGTGGAACCCCAGCTCGTCGGTCTCCCCAATCGTGATGCCCGATTTCACACCGCCGCCGGCGAGCCACATCGTAAACGCCTGCGGATGGTGATCTCGACCCAGCTTTCGATTCAACGCGGCACTCGATTCAACCATCGGCGTGCGCCCAAACTCGCCACCCCAGACCACCAATGTCTCGTCCAGCAGGCCCCGCTGTTTCAAATCCTTGATCAGTGCCGCGGCCGCCTGGTCCGTTTGTCCGCACTGGCTCTTCAGGCCACCTTCGACATTCGAATGATGGTCCCATCCCTTGTGATAGACGTTGACGAAACGGACGCCCCGTTCGACCAGGCGCCGCGCCAGCAGACAGTTGTTGGCAAACGAGGCCTTGCCCGGGACTGCACCGTAAAGTTCCAGGGTCTCCGTGGACTCCGACGGCAGATCCATTAGTTCCGGAGCCCGGCTCTGCATACGATAAGCGGTCTCATAGGCATTCATGCGAGTGGCGATGGTCGGATCCCTCAAGCTGTCGAGTCGGCGTTGATTGAGCTCCTGGATCATGTCAAGCGATTCGCGTTGAGTCGTCGTGGAGACACCGGGTGGGTTCGCCACGTACTGGATCGGGTCGCCCTGGGAACGGAACGGCACGCCGGCGTACATGCCCGGAAGGAAGCCACTCGACCAGTTGGCGGCGCCCCCGCTCGTTCCGCCCCCGGTCGAGAGCACAACGAATGCGGGCAGGTCGTCGGCTTCCGAACCCAGTCCGTAAGTTACCCAGGACCCCATGCCCGGCCGGCCCGGTAAGGGGCTGCCCGTGTTGAGCAATATCTGGGCCGGGGCATGGTTGAACTGGTTGGTATGCATCGATTTGATGATCGCAATCTCATCGGCCACTTCGGCCAGGTGTGGAATCACGCCTGACAATTCCGCACCAGATTCGCCATGCCGAGCAAACTTGAAGCGAGGACCGAGCAGCGTTGAGTCGGGCCGAATGAATGCATAGCGTTGGTCGCGGACAATCTCGGCTGGAATCGGCTTCCCTTCATGTTCGGCCAGGATCGGCTTGTAGTCGAATAAATCAAGTTGGCTCGGCGCTCCTGCCATGAACAGATAGATCACCGATTTGACTTTCGGCGGAAAATGGGGCGGCCGAGGTGCCAGCGGACTCGGCGATTGGTGCCGCTCCGCAGCCCGCACACTCGTTCCCAGGGCGTCGGTAAGCAGGGCGGCCAGGGCAATCTTGCCGACCCCGATTCCACAGTCATGAAAGAAGTGTCGTCGAGTGATTTCGTGGAGGCTGTTTCGTGAAAGGGCCACTGTCTTGGACATCTCCCCTATTAGGATTGAGCAACCAGGCGTGTTACAGAACGTGTCACGGTTTGGTCACGAATTCATCCAGGTTCATCATCGCTCGGGCCACCAGCACCCACGCCGCCAAGGACTCTTGGTCCTCACGACCAGCTATCGGTACTGCCGTCGTGCCGTAGGTGAGCCTTAATTGCTCGATGACCGTCCGGCCTGGCCGTGTACCCGGGTCCAATCGCAGCGAAACCAGATCCCCTTGTAGTTTCAAGGGAATGAGGTAGGTCTCCCACGTTCCTGCCACCGTGTCGAACGACGCCATTTGCCGGGCAGATTCCGTCGGATCTTTCGACGTCGTCCAAAACACCTGGCCAGTCTCCACTGCAGGAAATCGAGCGCGGATGGTCAGCTGGCAATTGCCCGGCGGACCGGCCACTTGTGCTCGAATCGCAGGGTCTTTGCCGGTGCTGATAACGTGCAGTTTTCCATCTTTGACTTCGATGTCACACTCGTGCCGAGCCGTCCAACCGACGGGCCGGTCGTCAGTAAACGACCATGTCTTCAGAACGGCCCCGCCCACAATCGGTAACGGGCTGGCCTCGCTCCGTGTGAAGTGAGCCAGTTGTTGCTGGTAGAAACGTGTGATCGTGCGCAGCTCGTCAGCATCTGGTGGCCGGGTCAAGCACCGTCGAAACAGGTAGACCGCTCTCCGGCTGGTTGTGTCAGCGTTCTTGATGACGTCGCGGGCCAGGAACTGGGCTGCTTCCATCACGACCGTGTCATTCAAGAGGTTCAATGCCTGGAGCGGCGTATTCGAATTCACTCGACCGGCAATGCACGCCTCACCACTGGGCGCATCAAACAATCCAAAAGCGACATACGGTGACGTTCGTTTGCTGAAGGTATACAAACCACGTCGGTAGCGATCCTCGCCCTGGCTGAGCGTCCATTTCAGAGGTCCGTAGGCGGCCTCGGTTATCCCCGGTGGTTGCTGAGGAAAAACACTCGGCCCGCCGATCTTCTTGCTCAGCTTCCCCGCCGAATGCAAGATCGCGTCGCGAATCAGCTCGGCATCCAGCCGAATCCTCGGAGCGCGCGACAACCAGAGATTCTCAGGATCAACTCGGGCGGCCTCTTCCGTCACCACCGCCGACTGACGATAAGTCGAACTCAGTACCATCAACCGGTGTAACTTTTTGAGCGACCAGCCACGTTCCATGAACTCGACGGCCAGCCAGTCGAGCAATTTCGGATGAGACGGCGGCGAACCCTGGGAACCGAAGTCACCTAACGTGCGAACGATGCCTCGGCCAAACAACGCTTGCCACTGTCGATTGACCACGACCCGAGCCACCAGGGGATTGTCGCGATCGACCAACCAGCGTGCCAGCGCCAGTCGACTGGGCGGCTCGCCCGAGCGAAGTGGATGCAGGAATTCCGGAACCCCCGCCTCGACCACCTCCTCAGATTGCAGAAACTCGCCACGGTGATGGCGGTGCGTTGAGCGGCGATGTCGAGCGGGCCGCTCCTGCATGACCAAGGTCTTGGGATACTTGGGCAATTGCGCCCGCAGGGCAGCGATCGCCTGATGCTGCTTGTCCAATTCCGGAGCGAGGCTCAGGAAATAGTCCATCAACCGATCCTTTGACGTCACGTCCGTCCCGCTCCCGCGAGACGCCAGCAACGCTGCCTCGATATCGACTGGTGTATCGGTCGCGTTGACATTTCGCGTGTCGGACGTAACTGACAGCCGAAAACGCCCGAGGCCCGATGGATAAAACGACTCGTGTTCGAGCCTTACCCGCAACTTCTGGCCGTTCGTCAACGTCACCGGCTCGTGAAGACGGAAGACGGCCACATGCCGCTCGCCGGGCCGACCGGCGATCGACCAGCCAGTATCTGTCTTTCCGTCGATGGCTTGATCTGCCGATCGATTCGCGGCAGCGAACGATTCGCTGGCATCGGCGAGCGGCAGCTCCACGTCCTCCTGATCCGTACCTGTAACGAAACAGGCAAAACGAGTCAGAAAGAAATCACCCACTCCGGCGCTGGCCCCTTGTCCAACCACGCGCCGACCTGGTCCTCCCTCAGGCAACCGCGCGTCAGGCAACGCCTCGAGACGAATTGCCGAGATTTTCATCCGTGGAGATGAAAAGGTGACCGTGAATCTATCGTTCTTGGTCCGATCACCACCGGCATAAACCGAGTGGTCGGGCATTATATCCGTGCTGGGCAAATTGGATTCAACCGTTTGTGGGTGTAAGACGTGCCACGATACGACTTCCTTCCCCATCCGGTCGAGCCACTCGGCGAAACGTTGATCCAGGTAATTCCGCCGGCCGTCCGTCGGGTCGTTCTTGTCGGACAATGGCAGTTCGTGGCGACCGGCCGCTGTCCCGGTCAGTGTCGCCGGAGATTGCCCGTCGCCCCGACTCGATTTGGCCGACGGTGACTCGTTTCGCGCCGTCTCGCGGGCGTCACTCACATTGTCCGATTTTGTCTCCGTCGCGCCTGATTCGGGTCCGCCGTGTTCAGGTTCGTTCGAGTCGGAATCAGATGGTGGTGGAGCGATCGGAAACTGACCTGCCAACGCATCCTGAAGCTGAGAAATCTCTCGAACGATTTCCGCTCGGCGATCTTTCAATGCTGCCGTAGGTACCTCGAGTGTCGTTTCATCGGCGTTGTTCATCAAATCGAACAAGCGATAATACTCCGTTTGCGAAACCGGATCGAACTTGTGAGAGTGGCATCGAGCACACTTCAAAGTCAATCCCAGCCAGGCCGTCCCAGTCGTTGCCAAACGGTCGACGATCGCCAGGTAGCGAAACTCCTGAGGATCGATGCCTCCTTCCTCATTGATCATCGTATTGCGATGGAAGCCGGTGGCGATTCGCTGGGAAAGGGTCGCCTGTGGCAAAAGATCACCGGCAATCTGTTCGATGGTGAACTGATCGAACGGCATGTCTTGGTTCAGCGCGTTGATCACCCAATCTCGATACGGCCACATCGTGCGTGGTCGGTCTTTTTCGTATCCGTTCGTATCCGAGTAGCGAGCCAGGTCGAGCCAACGGCGCGCCCAGCGTTCGCCGTAATGAGGAGTGGACAGAAGTCGATCGACCAGGAATTCGTAGGCCCTCGGACGAGGGTCGTTGGCAAACGCATCCGCCTGTTCCGGTGTCGGTGGGATGCCAATAAGGTCAAGGTAGACTCGTCGCACCAGTGTGTACCGGTCGGCATCCACTGACGGTTGCAATCCGGCGGACCGAATGGCTTCGAGAACGAAGTGGTCGATGGGGTTACGAGGCCATTTCGATTTCGCGTGACGTGGAATATCAGGCCGCACCGGCGGTACGAACGCCCAATGCTGAGTGTAATTCGCGCCGCCGGCAATCCACCGGCGGATTAACTCAATCTGCTGCCGCGTGACCTGTTTCTGTGAATCGGGCGGCGGCATCCGCTCGTCGTCGTCGTCCGAGATCAGTCGCCGCATCACTTCACTGGCTGCGGGATCACCAGGCACCACGACGTCATCGCGGTAGGCCTGTTCGGGTTGATCGAGCCTCAGGTCGGCCTCCCGGGCAGATGCATCCGGTCCGTGACAGGGAAAGCAATTGTCCGACAGAATGGGCCGAACGACTCGGTTGTATTCGGGCGATTCGGCCGGCGCTTCGGACACAGCTCCCTCCGGTCCGTTCCCAATCGCAACGTTCGGAAGGATGCACATTACCGGAAGACAGCAGATACTCGTAAACAACCAGGAGCGAAACACTCGGGGGCAGGAGCTGAACAGATTGGCGGCCATCGACGTTTCTCTAAAAGCGAAAAAGGGATTCCGGCACCATCGTCTCACTCGGCGCCACGGCGAGCGTTTGTATCTGGCGAGACAGCAATATGCGCCCGCCCCGTTTACGCGGGAACATGACGAACGAGCCGGTTGCACCCGTGACTCCGTGTACGAAATTGGCGGTCGTCGTTCGCTCGGCGGCACCACGAGATATTCAGTGAGAATGGGAACCACGACCCGACCCTCGCATCATACCACTCCATCACAGTTCGTGCACATGAGCGAGACGGTCAGGCGACCATGAAGCGGACGCTCTGGCCGGCGGCAAGCCGGATGGGCAGTCCATCAAGAAGCAGTGCTCCGGATACTGTTTGTTTGGCTGCGCCAAGCCCCTCGATCTGGTAGGTCGATCGTCCGTCGACCGTGAACCACTCCGGCAAAGTGTTCATCCGCGGCCAATCGTGTGCAAACCGACAGAACTCACGATATCGCGGCCGATCGAAGCAGAGCTTGCCATTGTAGGCCGATGACTTCCCGCAGCTCATTGTGACGGCCAACGCACCCGAGTCATTGCGTGCGGCCCCCAGCGTCAAGTCCTGGCGCCAGGGTCGAGCGATCAGGCCCTGGGTGTGCATCAAGGCATGCATGATCACCGTGCGCACACCGTTGGCCTGCAGCTTCATCGTTCCCCACAGTTCGGCCGTTTCGAGTGGTTCGAACGACCTGGTCACGTTTTGGGCCATCTCCGCATCGATCCACGCCAGCGCGGCCGGCACCGGAAGGCGATTGACCAGGTAAATGGCCCCCTCGAGCGAGTCGGCAAACCCGTCGATGGAGGTCCCTTCCCAGGGATAGTTGTGGTAAATCTTCTTGTCGAGATTGCCGAGCATTTCCTGGACTTGAGGACGGTAGCGATCCGTGCCGGTGGCCAGGTCGTAGCAGAGCATCCCAACATAATTGTAGCCCCAGCCATCACTGAAGCGTCCCTTCTGTTCGCCGGCTTGCGCCGCGAGCGAGTTGTACATCATGCCATCTTCATTCGTGCCTCGGGCCAGCACTCCGTCAAAGATCCGACGAATGTTCGGCTCGTACTGGCGGAATTTCCGCGGATTCGCCTTCGACTCAACGGCGAGCAACAGGCCGATGCCACCGATAATTTCACACCCGTGATCGCGTAGACGAGACGGATAGTAGTCGGGATTCAGAATATAGTAGTCACCTAATCGCTCGGCCCACTCCAGGAATTTCTCGTCACCGGTCATCGTAAAGAGGCGTGTTAACGCTTGTAGCTGTTCTCCATTCACCTCAACGTTCGTGGATATGAACTTACCCTGCGGCATGTCGATGTCCGCGCGGCTCCAGAGATCTTCTTCGATCCCGATCATGCGGTCGAACCATGGGCCCTTGCCCTTCGCCTCAACGATCGCAATCAGCCCGTCCTTTACATATTCAGAAGCCTGAAACACAACTTCGGGATAAGGTATGTCGGTAACCTTGCGCTGTCGCTTCCAGTCGTAGGGGACAGGGATGCGACCATAGTGGTTGCACAGCGTTTGTTCCGCCTTAAGGACTTCCAGAACGGGTCCGTTGAGCGCATCGAGATCAGTGACATGGGCAGCCCAGCAGAGAAACGGATAACAGTCGGCCGCCGTATCGCGATAATTCCAACGAGTATCTGCCGGATACAAGTGAGTTTTCTTGTCGATGGTCGGCAAGGCTCGGTCATGGAGCCAGCGCTGGACTTTACTCAACGCATAGGAGGCGATCGTTGAGGAATGGTCCGCAGCCCGCCAGAGCCCTTCATCCGATTCGGCCGAGTCCACCAGAGCCACCGGTTTGTTGCCGGACGTTCCGGGCCGTGCTTTCCCGAGGACCATCATCGTGGCCCCCATTGATCCCAGGTAACGAGAGAACGTGCGGCGGCTCATTCTTGGCATGGTGCGGCTCCATGGTGGATCGGGACAGGCGCAGTTTTCGACCGACACTCGCAGTCTATCCCCTGCAGAGTACGGTGGCAACAAATGCTCGTCGCCTCAAGCGATCACATCTGACCGCCTGTTTTTCGTCGCCAGTACTGGAATTCCCGGTACCATGGGGGTACAGTGACCAGGGCAGGAAACCCTGAATCATTGGTCCGACATCGTGCCTGCCTCCCTCCACCATTCATGCAAACCTCGATCTAGCCAAGGAGCAACACATTGCGTACCTCAAAGATCATCGGGCGTACCTCAACGATCATCGGCCTCGTGTTGATTCTGAACCTGGCCACCGCAGTCACTCAAGCTGAGCCCACAAAGTCGAATCAACCCCCGGAAGGATTCACCGCTCTTTTCAACGGCAAGAACCTCGACGGCTGGCATGGTATGAAAACGATGGACCCGCGCAAGTTTTCGGCGATGCCGGAAACTCAACGCAAAGAGAAACTGAAGAAAGATACCGAAGACGCGTTCGCTCACTGGTCCGTCGAGAACGGTGAGTTAGTGAACGACGGACACGGCGCTTACCTGACATCCGACGGGGACTTCGGCGACATCGAACTGATGATCGATTACAAGACCGTGCCGTTGGCCGATAGCGGAATCTATTTGAGAGCCACGCCGCAAGTCCAGATCTGGGACTTCACGGAGGAAAAGAAATGGAAAATCGGAGCGGACAAGGGCTCCGGCGGGCTGTGGAACAGCCGAGCCGGTCAACCGGGCAAGGACCCGCTCGTGCGGGCCGACAACCCGCTCGGGCAGTGGAACTCGTTTCGAATCCGTCAGATCGGAACTCGGACGAACGTGATTCTGAACGACAAGCTGGTCGTAGACAATGCCATTATGGAGAATTACTGGGACAAGGATCGTGTGACTCCCATGGTTGCCAAGGGGCCCATCCAGTTGCAAACGCATGGCGGTGAAATTCGCTGGCGAAACGTCTTTGTCCGAGAGATCGGATCAGACGAAGCGAATGCGATCCTGAGTCAGCGCAGTGCGGATGGATTTGTGCCGGTCTTTAACGGAAAGGACCTGACCGGTTGGACGGGAGCGGCTGAGAATTATGAAGTGATCGATGGTGCCATTCGATGCAAGCCGCATAAGGGCGGAGTACTGCACACGAAAGAACAGTACGGCGATTTCGTTGTACGGCTCGAATTCAAACTTCCGCCTGCCGGGAATAACGGCCTCGCAATTCGTTACACGGGGAAGGGAGATCCTGCCTACGCAGCGATGACCGAGATTCAAGTGCTTGACAGTGAACATCCGAAATACAAGGATCGAATCGATCCACGTCAGGCTCACGGCTCGGCGTACGGAATGGTTCCCGCGGCACGCGGATACCTGCGACCCACGGGCCAGTGGAACTTTGAAGAAGTCACCGTCATTGGGTCGACCATCAAGGTCGAACTGAACGGCACACAGATCCTGGATGCCGACCTTTCGAAGGTAACGGAGTTCATGGGCAACCGACCGCACGTGGGCAAGGATGTGAAGCGAGGCGCTTTCGGCTTCGCCGGACACAGTGATCCGGTCGAGTTCCGAAACATCTCGATAAAGAAACTGTAACGCCCGTTCAGCAGCGCCTTCATGCGAGCCACTGCTCGACCATCCGCGTCGTCACGTTGGTGAGCGGTGGGACGGTGCGTCAGTACCTCTCCACCGAAGATGCCCGTTCGTTGAGCAGTGCTCGGCCAACAGCGATGTTCGACCGTCGTCCACTGGGTCGGGGGAGCATTCCTCTCGCCGTGCTACTTGCAGCTGCGATTATTTTGTTGGCCACCAGTCGTCGATCTTCTCTGACAGCTGTCTTACCGTGTCGGGATAGAGGGAGGCTCGGTTGATCTGCTCGTTAGGATCGGCCAACAGGTCGAACAGCTGAGGTGATCGTGGTCGCCCACCGTGAACTTTCTGGTAGCGGTTTAGCCGACCGTCACGAAAGAGGAGCAATTTCCAACGGTCCTCGATGCACCAGACGTTGAGCAAGGTTCGTGTCGGGTCCTCGATGTCCACGATATCGTGCGCAAATGCCTCGCCGTAGATCATCTCATGCCCGGCAGGTCGAGCGCCGGAAACATTCATCAAGTTGACACCCGGCATCGACTGCGGCGGTTCGACACCGCACGCCGATAGAATGGTCGGTGCCAGGTCGATACTGCTGGCAACGGCCCCCGACTTCCTGGGGCGGATGTGCCCCGGCCAACGGACCATGATGGGCGTCCGAACACCCCCTTCGTAAGGCGATTGTTTCGAATGGGGAGCGAATCCCCATCGCCAATCGGGATCCTCTCTTTTCGATTTCACGTTTTGGATCCAGCCGTTGTCCGAGACGAAGGCAACCAGAGTATCCTGGCTGAGTTTCTGTTGATCCAGATGATCCATCAACTGGCCACAGGTCTCGTCGAACCACTCGCACATCGCGTAATAGCGGGCTAATTCGATCGGCCGATCGGGTGCGGTGTACTTGTCCAAGAGGCGCTGCGGAGGATTGTGGGGCGAATGGGGAAGAAATGGAGCGTACCAGACGAAGAAGGGACGTTGCTTGTTACGGTCGATAAAATCGAATACCGGCTGTAGGCCCTGCCGTCCAATCTTCAGGCCTTCGTCGCCATGCCGTCCACCTCGGCTTGGATCACCGTGCGTCATTCCTTCGGTGAACCCGCCGCGCCGAAAGTTCCCTTCCCACCATTTTCCCGATTGGAAACTTACATATCCGGCTTCGGCCAATAGACGGGGAATCGTCGGCACCTGATCGATATGGCTGATCAGTTGTTCGCATGTCTTCAGGTAGGCCGGGTCGCTCCGAAACGACCTGGCACCGGCGGGTGGGATCGGATCGTTCCCCGTGATTCCGTGCTGGTGCGGGTAGAGTCCGGTGATGATCGAGGCCAGAGACGGCCGGCAGAGCGCTGTCGGCACGTAGCCTCGCGAAAACGTTGCGCTTCCAGAGGCAAGCCGGTCCAGATTCGGCGTTTGGATCACCGGATGCCCCAGGAAACTGAAATCCGTCCAGGACTGATCGTCACCGATAATCAAAACGACATTCGGCTTCCGTCGCCGGCTTGCTTCTTGATTTGAGGCCTTCTTTTTGGCAGCCTGCCCGGTCTGTTTTCGACCGGACTGTTTGGGCTTCCGCACGGCGGCCTGCGCCAATGGAAATTTCTCGAGACTATAGGACCCACCGTATTCAGTCTTCAAGTTGTCACAGCGCAGGCGCATCGTGTCGAGCTGGTCCGCAAACGTTGGATCTCCGGCCAGGTTCTTGAGTTGATGGGGGTCTTTTTGCAGGTCGTGCAGGAATTCGAACGTCGGTTGTTGCTCGAAGTATCGTGCGTATACCCATCGCGAGCCGCGCACTCCTTCCCACTTGGGCAAGCCGATTGGATAGTGCATCAGGTGTTCGCAAAAGAAGTCCGTCCGCCAGTCGACCGGTTGTCGGCCTGAAACCAGCGGCATGAGGCTGCGTCCCTGATAACTGTCGGGAACGTCAACGCCGGCCAGATCCAGTATCGTGGCCGGGATATCAACATTCAAAGCAGTAGCTTTGGCGACCACACCGTGGCGTACTGCCGGCTGTCGCGGATCGTCAATGATCAGCGGTACTCGAAGAGACTCTTCGTAGTGCGACCATTTGCCGGCAAAACCTCGGGAGCCGCGATAGTAGCCGTTATCGGCAGCCATGACGATTACGGTATCGTCGGCCATGCTGAGTTGAGAGAGTTTCTTGCGTACGCGTCCAATCACGTGATCGATGCCACTGATCATTCGGTAGTAGCCTTTAACGTTCTTCTGATACTTCTCTGGAGTATCCCAGCGCCAATACCAACGCTCGCGATTCAATGATCGTTTCAGAAAATCGGGTTGGCTGTCAAAGATCCAGGGTTCGGACAGGGGCGGGTCGGCGAACGTCGTTTGTGCGTATAACCGTTCGACCACATGGGGCGCGGGATACGGATCTTTCTTGTCGGCATCCTCTGCGTGCGGCGCGTTGAAGCAGAGGGCCAGGCAGAACGGGTGCCCACCGGTCTGCTTGCCCAGAAACTCCACCGCGAAATCGCCGATCAGCGAGGTCTCGTGTCGCGTCGATCCGTCGGACTGTGGTTTGAGATAGGGTGATCGGTTAATCGGGCGGAACTCGTCGAACATCTGCTTCGTGACACCCGGTTGGACGCCCACACCGAACTTGCCTGCGAAACCGGTCCGATAACCGGCCGCCCTCAGCAAGGTCGGGTAGCTGGTATCGGTGACCTTACCGCTGAGTGGAACCGTCCGAAAAGTGTACCGATGGCTCCGCTCGTACAAACCCGTAAACATGGTCGCTCGACTGGCGGCACAGATGGGCGTTGTAACGAAGGCGTTAGCAAAGAGCGTTCCCTCCGCGGCCAGGCGGTCCATTTCCGGTGTCTTGATGACAGGGTCACCGGCGCACCCCATGTGGTCGAAGCGTTGATCGTCGGTCAGGAAGAAAACGATGTTGGGCCGGGTCTGCGCACCGTCCTCTGCAGACAAACCGTCCTCTGCAGACAATCTGTTGCCACTAAGCTGGCCGCCGACGGCCCACCATGCAACACAAACGAAAAGAGCGAGAGGGCGTTTCATCGATCAAGATCCCCATATCCGTGAACCGTGCACTCTTAAGAACGTGCCCGACGAGGCCGTTTGCAGTTCAGAGCGACCCGCACCAAGCGTGGGCGGTTGCCGAAAAAGGGCCAACCGGGCACGTCTGATTGTAGCCGGACATGGTGGCGAAACCAGTAGCGTTGGCCCGGTCGGTGGCCGTTGCCTGCCCGCCGCATGTGACCGGCTTTCGGCTTGTGAAATGGGCGGTAGTGAAGTACAACGTGGACTTATGACTTTTTTCGCGCGGGGCATGGCCCACGCGATCCTCGGACAACGAATCCGATGTACGAGGCGACCGGCAGCGATTCTCCGAGTTGAACGACTAACGTTGAAAAAGGCCCGAGCATGGCAACTGGCGAACCAAAACCTGGCATTATTATTGAACAACAACGGATGCTGTTCGGTCATCCTACCGGTCTGTACACACTCTTTTTCGCGGAAATGTGGGAGCGGTTTTCCTACTATGGTATGCGTGCCCTTTTGATGCTCTACATGATCAAAGGGTTTATGGGTTATGGTGACAAAGACGCGACCGCCGTGTACGGAGCCTACACGGCCTTGGTCTATATGACGCCCTTTTTTGGGGGCATGATCGCCGACAAACTGCTGGGCGCCAGAATGTCGGTTGTAATCGGCGGACTGTTGATGGCGGCCGGCCACCTCTTGATGACGATCCAAACCGAAGCCGTCTTCTTCCTGGCATTGGCCTTCTTGATCGCAGGTAATGGTTTTTTCAAACCAAACATCTCGACGATCGTCGGTACGCTCTATCCCGAGGAAAGCAAAAAACGGGACGGAGGGTTTACCATTTTCTATATCGGGATCAACCTGGGCGCCGCGATGGCTCCCCTACTGTGTGGATACATTGGCGAGACGTATGGATGGCACAAAGGGTTTGGACTGGCGACGATCGGAATGCTGGTTGGCGTCGCCATCTTCGTCGCCCCGACCCTGCTGACCCAGGCGATGATCTTCTCTGCCGCCGCCGCAGCCGCACTCGGCCTGTTCTGGTTTCACCCCGGCCAACTGATCGCTACGCTCGTCAATGTCTTCGTCGGGATCTCGCTCCTGGTCTCCGGATCTATTGCAGTCGTGGCACTTGGTCGAGGCGGTCTGCCTCAGGACGCCGGAGGGCCACCTCCGCACCGTAAGTCTGTCCTCTTCCCGACCATGATCAAGGTGCTGATCGGCACTGCAATCGTGATTCCAATTCTGGTCGTGATGGTCTCCGGATGTTCCGTGCTACCTGGAGTCTCGGAGAGCGTTGTCTTGATTCCCGAGACCTGGACCGAATCGCTCAATGCCAGTGCCAATCCCCTGGTAAGAGGCATCGCGGCGCTCTTGGAAGAGGCTTCACGGCCCGCCGGGATCGTCTTGCTGATCGCCGGACTGGGGGCGCTCGTCTACCTGTTTCGTGAACTATTCCGCATGGATAAGATCGCTCGGAATCGAATGTACGTTGTGTTCATTTTGACCTTCTTCTCCCTGCTGTTCTGGGCTTTCTTCGAACAGGCCGGCAGCTCATTGAACAACTTCACAGACCGGAACATCGATCGAGTGAACGAGGATCGATTGATTGCCAATAGCGATATTGGACAGAAGGTCGACCTGCGTTTGCTTGTGGATCCGAGCGAAGAAGCGCAGAGGGCCATGCCGCTGCTGACCCAGGAATTCCTTGGGCAAGTTAATGATGACCCAACGATGGATGAACAGATTGAACACGCGATTCGCACCGAAGAGAAACGGCGGGAAAAACTCGATGTCGACGAAGTCGATAAACTGGTTGCCCAGATTCTGAAGGGGGACAAACTGACGTTCAGCGGATTCACTTACTTGCGTGAGGCGGCCAAACATGAAGAGGCTACGCCCGAGGACCAGGTGATTACGTGGAAGTTCGCCAAGTCGAATGTCGGCATGGGTTTCGGAGGTTCCGAAGTGCCTGCCTCCGTATTCCAGTCGGTGAATCCCATCTACATTCTGCTGTTGGGGCTCGTCTTCACCGCCCTGTGGGATTACCTCGGAACGCGCGGGCTTGAGCCGAGCACTCCCGTTAAATTCGCGTTTGGACTTATCCAACTCGGACTGGGCTACTCCTGTATCTGGTTCAGTACCATTCGATGTGACGCGGATGGTATGGTGGCCGGATTCTGGTTACTGATTATGTACTTCCTGCAAACAACGGGTGAGCTGTGCCTGTCCCCCGTGGGCTTGTCCATGATCACGAAACTCTCACCCGCCCGATTGGTAAGCACGGTCATGGGTACGTGGTTCCTGGCGACTGCCTTCTCCCAGTATCTGGCAGCTATCTTGGCTCAGTTCGCCGCCGCCGATACGAGTGGTGCCATACCCATCCCGGCCGATACCGTCACCTTGTACGGCGACCTCTTCCGGTGGATCGCCTTTCTGGCACTCGGCTCCGGCGTCATCTGCCTGGCGTTGTCACCGATTCTGAAATACTGGATGCACGAAGGCGTCAAGACAAACGACGCGTGAATACTGAAGCTCCACCGGGCAAGATCCGTCGCCTCGTTCCGATCGATAGCCTGCCCGGCTTGAGCACAGTTCCGAGCCCGACACCCTTTACCTGCGGGCAGCTCGCCCGTAGGAGCTCAGCTAAAGGAACGTCATCCGACCGACCACCATAACCCGTGAACGACGCTGAGCCCTGCTCGACGGCGCCCACTCGCGGTAATTGACTTATTGACGAGGCGGGTCGGCCTCGCGGATGACTGCGCCTCGTTCGTCGCTCGAGATCAACAGCGAGAATTTCGCAACCGAGTCAAGCTCATTCGTGTTGAGCGACGAGTAGTCGAAACGCCCGCGCAGGTCTGTGTAACCGTCCTTGTAGAACCTGATTGAGCCGTCTTTCATTCGAGCGTAGGCCTTTACGTAGACGGCTCCCAATGCTTTCTGATTCGATGATTCGGTGACTCGCAACTGGCCATAGTTCTCGGACACGTGGACGGACAGCGAGTTGGCATAATAGGCTCTGCTTCGCGTCTTTCCGGCCGCGCGAATCTCGATCAGAACGTTGCTGTTATGCAGAGTCTTCGGCAGGGCCACTTGATATGACTTCTTGCCGGCCGGCAGAGTTACTTGAGTCGTTACGTTGGGGTGAATGGTTGAAAACTGGTTGGAGTACTGTTGCACAAATGGGTTTCGGCTGAAAAGCAGTTCGATATCCATCAAGTAGTAGTTAATCCTGACGGTCCGCACTTTCTGATAGTTGATGGAAATCTTCTTGGCTTCGACTTCAAAATCGAACTCCGGCTCGGAAGCCGCAAGGCGAGTCTGGCTTTGGTCGCGGTCATCCGGGTCAATCAGGCCTTGTTCGCCACCGGCAATTTCATCAAGTTGCGCCTGAATGGCCGCAAAGGCATTCCGCCAGCGATCGACGGAGTAATCGGCATATTGACGAGCGATTCGCCGGGCTGCCTTGGGTTCTTCCTGATAGAAGTCGAGGTAGGCGGTGAAGTAATCGTACTGCAACCGCGTGTGTAAGCGATCGGCCCGGACGCGAGCGAAGAAACGCATGGCCTCTTCCGTACGGTCCTGTAACAGCATGTAGTACGTCAGTGCCATCAGGTCGTCATTGTCAAGCGTCGCCTTGTAGGCAAGGATACTCAGCAATCGCTGGTACTGCTGCAACAGTCTCTTGTTGACAATCTGGCGCTGACGGCCCAGTTGGTGGGCTCTCGCGTTGATCAGGGGCCGGTAATCCAGATGTTGATAGGTCCTGCGCTCAACCGGATCCAGCGTCAACAGGGGACTCTGCAAATACCGCCCGGCCTCTCTGACAATCGCTTCAGCATGCTGGAGATAAACACGAATGGCATCTGGAAGATCGTGCCGGATGGAGTAGGACCACAGTGTGTGGTCGTAGACATGTCGTCGTGCGAGCCGCGCGACGGTCTCCTGAAAGAACTCCTTGTCCTGCATCCGAAACGCGATTCGATCGAGCTTCACCCGACCCAAGTTCTCGTTCTCCAGATATGTCAACACTTCTCCATTCGATCCGAATTGCGAAAGGTAATCCCACGATGTTCGGTCGATCTTCGTCAGCTCAGCGACGGCCTCAAGCTCAACAGGAGGCGCAAACGCCACGATCTTCTGATCCTTCGCCACTTGGACCGGATAGTGGGAAAACGCACCGGACGACGGGAAGTAAAAGAAGTACTCGAAGGTCGACGTGTGGAACGGTTCCAACCGAACGGGCACGGTTCGTGTCATGTGGCCGTTCAAGACAGGCATCGCGCCCTGGGGCACTTGAATCAACAGTGACAGTTTTTGATCGGAGGAGGTCGGATTCGTTACCACGATCTGGCAGCCATAGACCGTGTTGACCAGAAATTCACCTTCGACATATTTATCCGTCTTCTGGTTGTTTTCGTATCGATAGCGATCACCCTGTTGAAAGAAATTCTGGCTGACCAGCACCGGCGTCTTTTCCGCAGCCATGGCGGCGGGCTTGATCTCCTCATGAAAAGCGATCACCGGCCCCTCGGTTTCCAGCCGCATGGTCGCCTGGTCGAACGTCATTGCGTGCTCAGGCGAACGAGCCGGCAGATCGAGAACAGCCAGGGCAAACATCATCTCCGTGAACGAACGAGAGGCTTCGGCAAACGCACCGGAATAGAATGGCTGTTTGGGATCGTGTGCCGCATATTCCCGCCAGAATGCGCTGACGGCGATCAAATTGCCGTCCTGTTTTTCAATTGGAAGTTGATAGTAGTTGTTTTCCGCCCATTCCTTGGTCGAGTCCGTCTTCAGATAGAGCCGCTTGGCATCCTTTCGCCTGCGAGCCTCGGATTCGTAGAACTCAGCAGCGCTCTTCTTTCCATCGGCCTTCCGACCGCCTCGAAACATGGCGCCAAGCTTGAGCGAGGGGCTTTTTGCTTTCAGTTCTCCGCGTCCCGATGCTGAAGAATCACGTTCGGCAGGTTTCTCGGGCGCGCCGGCCGCCGGTCTTGGCGACCCAAAGCCCGCGGCTTTCTGCAAAGATTGAGCGAGCGCCGGGGTATCCGCATTGAGCCGGACGACGCCGAGCGCCTCGACGCGACGCCTATTGAACAGTACGTTCGTATCGAGCGCTCGACCGGCCACGGCCGATTCGAACAATAGGCTTTCGCGATCAACATCGATGGGGATCAACTCATGGAGGTCGCGGATATGACGCATGGTGTACGGTCGTTCGGCCGCCAATCGCCGGCCCAACAGAATACGTTCCACGACATTGAGTTGTGCGTACCGCCACGGTTCAAGGTATTGACCGAGGTCGGCATTGGTTAGCCAGTTGTCGAGGAAAGTCGCGTCCAGTTTCTGTTTGAGGTAAGGCCGGACAACCGTTTGGAAAAATGCAGGGTCCTTCCGAGAGAGGAAGAAGTTCAGCTCATGGCAAGCATACTTCGAGTATTTCTCTCGTTTTTGATCGGCCTTCAGCGTATTCCAATCCAGTACGAAGGAAAACTCGGCCAGCGTGGCATCTTTGCTTAGCGTCGTAAACAGTCCGTAGACCTTTGACAGACTGTCGTATGACTCGAACCGGGCCGAGGCGATGTCATTGATCTTCAGCACATCTCCCGTGGCCAACACGTTCACTTGTTTTTGCTGAGTGAAATGCGTTTCCACGTTCAGAGAACGTGGGAGACGCAGGTCGCGGAACCGGCGTTCGCCGGGTGACAGACTCACGCCACGACAGGCCGTATCATTGGGATCAATAGCCACAATCCAGAGTCTTTGGTGCGGTCCGAGCGCCCTGCGATCAAGTGTGACATGTCCTTCCTTGTCCGGTGTGAGGTTGAGCAGAAGTGCGGACCCCTCGGCCAGAAAATCCAGGTTTGGAAACGTGCCTGCTTGTTTCGATTGGCCCGCGGTCCGGCTCATCGATTCTCTGGAACTTGCCGGAGCCGTCGGTTCGGATTCAAACGCCTCACCGTCAGCCGCCTCCTGACGACCGGCTTCCGTCTTGCGCAATGCCCAGGGATTGAGCAACATGCTGGGCCGCTGCAACATGTTCCCGGGGAATTTGCGAGCATACTTGCGATCCAGAATGTAACGGTACTCGTCACCAATCTTTCGGCCTGCGACGTACATTGTGCCGGCCCAACCAGGTCGGACCAGAATCGGTTCTCGGTCGGAAAGGCGTCCCAGGTAATCGTACACCCAAAACTCGGGTTCGTATCGCGTTCCAAACACATGCAGGCGAGTAAACTTGTCGGCATTCCGCAGGTGAATGTCAACGGTCTTTGCATCGACGGTTACCGAGTCGATTTGCAGTGGATGCTGGCCCCGCAACTCCAGTTGACGCGAGTTACCAAGAATGTGTCCCTTTTGCACTTCTCCCGCCGTGATGCGAATGCGAATGCGCGGACCGGATGGCTTGAACAACAGGTCATAGTCCCCTGCCGTCAAGCCCACCATTTTGAGCATGCCATCTTGGATGCGCAGGTCTGCAAAGCGGTCCTTGACATACTGAGTACCATGGACCTCGAGCAAAGAGAATTCGCTACGCTGAGGCTGCTTGTCGGTCCCCATGTAAGGTACTTGCACCACGCTTCCTTCTGCCGCATGAAGCGTGCGAGAGTGCGAATGCCGAGCGTCTCGCAGGGTCCATGTGTGACTCGTACCTGTCGGATCTTCTGCCGTAAGCTGAACGATATCGGTCAACGGTCCAAGAACAACCGTTCCCGACTTGTCGGTCTGCATCGTCAGGCTGATCGGATGCTTGAAATCTCGATGTTTGAAATCGAATTGGATCGGCAGATGACCGCGCGGCTCTCCGGTCTTCCCCAGCAGTTCAACTCGGTACTCGCTCCCGATACGCAACAAGTGCAGGTCTTGCACTTTATCGGTCGCGTCGATTCCATTCACGGGAAACGACTGCCCGGCGGCCAGATCAACTTCCTTGTTTAGGCTGAGGTTGCGCACCTGGGCCGTGAGACGAAACGCGATGGTGCTCAAGCGGGCAGGGACCTGGAAAGTGTAGACCGACTCGCGATCTTCATAGAGTTCGAAACCGGGCACGTCCTTTGTCGAATTCACTCCGTCTCGGTCCGTGGACGTAATCGACAGCCGAACGTTCTTCAATACGCTAAGCGTCACCGGTGTACCGTTCAGATAGAGCCCCGGTCGGATGACCACCGTGGACTTATTCTGCATCAATAACGATTCTCGGTCGACATAGAATCCGGCCGCCAATTGGTAGTTTTCCGATTGGTGAGCGAACGAATCGAGCGACGACACCTTCCCGTCGGAGATCACAATCGAACGGTTGCCCGGCCGAGTGCTGAAGGGAATCGTGATCGTCTGATCCTTATCGGTCGTGTATTGATGCCCGTCAAGCCAAATCGACGCGCCTGGCACCAATTGCTTCCGATCATTCAATACCGTGATCACGTGTCCCGCCGTGCTGATCCGCGACCAATACTGAAGTCGACCCTTGCGTATCACTGCGCGACTGCTCTTTCCGTTGCCGATGAAGTCCACAACGTAGACTCCCGCTTGTGACAATTGAGGAAAGTCGAAATGACGCAATGTTCGCCGGAGTGGCGGGTCCTCGTACTCGTACGTCGCTTCCTCGTTCGGGACGAGTCCGTCGAGGTTGATGTCGGTATTCACTTCACGACCGTTCTGCCGATAGAAATTGTCCGTGTTGATACGATAAACTTTGACAATCATTGTCGGAACGTTCTTGACCAACAGGTCGATACCAACCGGTTCGCCGGCCAGGAATTGATCGGCGTTGGTGCGGGAAAAATCAAGATCGACGCGGTCTTTCAAGGATTGATACGATTCGGGCGATAACCACGAGGCCCACTTCTCGCCGTCGCCCAGTCCATTAACAATCTTCGTTTCGGCAAACTGTCGCTTCAGGTACTGGTCATTCAGGTGAGTTTCATAAGGGGCATACGTCGTTTCATCCACGAAAAAGTGCTGCAAGTAGCTGCGGATCAACGGTTCATCGTTGCCGACCGGTGGCAACTTGGTGGTGGCGCCGAAGTCGGCCTTCAATTCGCCCGCAAACCGCCGCACGTTCACCTGGCCAATGAACTTGGGGTTCATGTACGTGGCCTGCCGCGGCAGCCCGATGTATTGCATGAATACCGACTTGTCGTACGTACCGAGCGACCGATCAAGCACGAGGCGATGATACAAGACATGCAGCTTCAACGAATTAAACGTTGGTGACAACCGGCTGACAAATTTCCAGACGCGATTCAAGTACGCCGACTGAGCCATGCGGTCATGGCGTATGTCAACATCGTCGTTCGGATAGAGCTTGTTCACATAGGTCGTCACAAACTTCGTGTTGTTGATCAAGTCGGGCTTGAGCTTCAGGCACGTGTCCAATTGACTCAAGAGTAACAGCCCATGAATCGGCACCGCCCCAAACCCCCGGCTGTTCTTGTAGTTCAAATCATCGATAACGAGTTGCTCAAGATTTGGATAATCGGGGCGGGTCAGACGCTGCAACAGAAACCGCCGTCGATCTGGATCCAACTTCTCGGCAACCAGCCAATCAAGTGCCGGACTCTCGAAACCGTCCAGGTTCTTATGTCGCCTCAACGCGTCGGCCAACAGGCGAACCCTGTCGAACAGGGACGGGTCGAGTCGAGTGGGCAGGTCGGGCTGAGTGCCAACCGTGGCACGCTGGTGATTGAATTTGAGATTCAGCTCATTGCGGATGAACTCAAGCGATTTTTCCGGGTTGGACGGGTAGGTGAGTAATGCTTGTCGGACCCGTATCTCCTTGACCCGAGGCGTGTAGTTGAATCGCTTGATCCATGCCGTCAACAGCTGGTCCACACGGGCATATTGTTCGGTGTTCTGAAGGTGCAGGCAGGAATAGTAGTAAAAATCCTCCGTTCCAGGGATCAGCTGCTGCAAAGCCGCTTGTCGATCGGTCGCCAGAGCAAACCGTTCGACGAATCCGATTTCGCCTCCCTGAACCGTGCTACCGATGACTGCCAAAATCGTTGCGACGGTCCACACGATGCGCTTCATCGTTCCGACTCCCCTGTGCATTGAAATCGAGTTGCCTTTGTCGACGCACTCTGCCACCGCGCCCACCTTCCGTCTCCATCCCGAGGGCTCCTGTGGACGGCGAGTGGCAGCTGATGACGGGTCTAGCGAAAATGCCCTTGTTAATCCTAGGCCGCAGGTCTGCCCTAAGGGGTCCTCCGGCAACGAGATCCGCGTTGATTTGGACGACCTAATCCGCTCATAAGTTCCTGACTTCACAAAATGGAGGCGATCGCGGCTAGAATCGGCAACACACCACTCTTGCGTGGGGTTCGAAATGGGCCCTCGAGTCGGTTCGTTTTGATTTCACCCGATCGCCGAACTAGAGTCTAACTTCGTATACAACGTGCGGCGGGCGCGCCGGCCGGATTGGGGGACGACGCGGAGGAGTCCTTCCGTGATCCTGCTCCTTCTCGAACGGGCAGGGCCAGTATCGGGAGTGGATCTTGCAATTGGGAACGGGACACGATTCAACAACAGGCTGAAAAAGAAGGACACGGACCCGTGGGAAGATTCCTGAGAATGTTGGCTTGCCAGACAGTCGCCTCTTCGGTCACCGTGGCGAGTTTCGCGGCGATGGCCTGGGCGACCGATGCAACGTCGAAAGCACCAGGCGACGAAGACCGTCCTTTATTGACGGTGGCGGAAAAGAGCGAATATCGAGCTACGTCCCGGTCAGCCGACGTCGTCCGGTACATCGACCGATTGGCCGAAGCGGCCGGGCATGTGCAGCGTTATGACGCTGGGCACACGGTCGAGGGTCGTCCGATTGTGTCTGCGATTGTCGCACAACCGGCCATCGCGTCGCCGAAATCACTCGGTCATGACTCGCGCCGAGTGGTCTTGCTGCTCGGCAACATCCACTCGGGAGAATGCGCGGGCAAGGAAGCCTTGTTGATGCTGATTCGCGAATTGGCCCGGCGACCCGACCATCCCTGGCTCAAGAACTTGATTCTGGTATTCGTACCGAACTACAACGCGGACGGCAACGACCGGATGGCCAAGACAAATCGACCGGGCCAAGTGGGCCCCGAGGCCGGGATGGGGCAGAGAGCCAACGCTCAAGACCTGGACCTGAACCGGGAATACGTCAAGTTGGAGTCGCCCGAATGTCGCGCCTTGGTCAAGTTATTCAACCAATGGGATCCCGATCTGTTCATCGACACGCACACGACCAACGGTTCTCGGCACCGGTACCAACTGACCTACGACATCCCGAAAAACCCGGCTGCGCCGGAAGCTATCCGCCGCTTCATGCGAGACGAGATGATGCCGGAAATCACCGGTCGCCTGCGACGTCAGAAACTCGAGACATTCTACTACGGAAACTTCAATGACGAGCACACGCGTTGGACGACGTACGGCGACACGCCGCGGTATGGCACTGAGTACTACGGAATGCGGGGGCGGCTATCGATTCTATCCGAGGCTTACGCTTACATCACTTATCGCCAGCGAATTGAGGCCACGCGGGCCTTCGTCAGCGAGTGTTTGAACTACACAAGCAAGCACTCGGACCAGATTGGTGAGTTGCTCGAACGTGTCGACAAACGCGCAACCAATGGTGGCCGAAAGCCGGCCAGCGGG
The DNA here is from genome assembly GCA_964395615.1 of uncultured Pirellulaceae bacterium. GTDB lineage: Bacteria > Planctomycetota > Planctomycetia > Pirellulales > Pirellulaceae > CAYNDU01. The sequence goes on from CAYNDU010000002.1 coordinate 29,288, forward strand.
GACATGGTGCCATTGTCGGCAACCATCGCTCCCTTCGAAAAGAAGTTCCGAGCGCTTGGGTATGAGCTCGAGCCTGGAAAATCGAGGCACGAACAGGCATCGACGACACCCAAGGACTACCAAGTCGATTTCTACGGTCGATTTCTTGCGGACCGGCAGGTGCAGAGACCATTTGCATATCTCCTGCCTGCAGACGCGGCGCGCGTCGTTGACCGGTTGCTCATGCACGGCATTGAGCTAAGGCGGATCACTGAGGAAGTCGAACTAGATGTCGAACGCTATCGAGTCGACAAGGTGTCGCGTGCGGAACGTCCTTTTCAGGGGCACCGAACAACGCGTCTTGAGGTCAGCATCGAAGAGGCGGCTATGAAGATGGAGGCGGGCAGCTATCTGGTCCCGACTGGCCAGCCGTTGGGCAACTTGATCGTCTACCTGCTTGAGCCGACGTCCGAGGACGGTTTGGTCACCTGGAATTTCTTTGACGAAGGGTTGTCGAAGGGCCGGCCGTACCCGGTGCTCCGCATGCCGGGTCCCGTCAGTTTGTCGACAAAGCCCGTGACTCGAGTGCCGGCCAACCAGAGGCTGAACCTGGACAAGATCTATGGACCCGAGGGGCGTATCGCATTGAGTCGTCCCGCTCGCACTGCGCGATGGATAGCTGGGAAGGACATCTATTCGATATCGATCGATGGCCGATCGCTGGACGTCGACGCGGCCACCGGGGCACGGGTGCGCCGCAATGCCGAGACCAATGCAACGGACGCCTTGGCGGCGCTACCCGAAGTCAGCCGCGCCGACGCTCAGCGTGCTGCGGTACGTCCGCTTCAACGCTCGGCCGATGGAACGGGGCAGTTGTTTTCGCTGGCCCAAGATCTATTCTACTGGCACCGTGGCGAGGCGGTGGCCGTGCGACTGACCGACTCATCGGACGCCGAGACACTTGCCCGATTCAGCCCGGATGGGAAGCTGGTGGCCTTTGTACGGAACCACGATCTACATGTCGTGGATGTCGAAGGCAAACGAGAAAGGGCGCTGACCAATGGCGGATCGGAGCAGTTGTTACATGGGGAGTTGGACTGGGTCTATCAGGAGGAGTTATACGGCCGAGGTAAATTCCAAGCCTTCTGGTGGAGCCCTGACTCAAATTGGATTGCTTTGCTGGAATTGGATGAATCACCCGTCACCCGATTCACCGTCACCGACAACATTCCGTACGAGCAGCGGTTGGAGATCACAGGCTATCCTGTTGCCGGCGCTCCCAATCCTCGTGTTCGGATCGGAATTGTGCGGCCGGCTGGCGGTGACGTGCGGTGGATCGACTCGTTCGAATACAGTCGGCAAGAGATTCTGATTTCCCGAGTCGATTGGTCGCCTGAAGGCGAGCAACTGGTGTATCAAGTTCAGGATCGAAAACAGACCTGGCTTGATCTTCAGTCAGTCTCACCGGTCACGGGTGATCGCAAACGGATTCTTCGCGAGACGAGCCCGGCTTGGGTTGAATCACTGGGGTCTCCCAACTGGTTGGACGACGGGTCGTTTCTATGGCAAAGCGAGCGGTCCGGTACTCGCCATCTCTACCGCGTGTCGCCCGATGGCAGCCAGGTCGAGTCCGTGACGGGTGGGCCCTGGAATGTGCGCAGCGTGCATGGAGTAGACCAAGAGAACGGCTGGGTCTATTTCTCGGCATACAAGGACCAACCGACGGCCTTGCAGGCCTACCGGGTGAAACTCGACGGGAGCCGACTGGCCTGCCTCACACCACAGCCCGGAAGCCACCGTATCCGGATGAGTGATTCGTTCGAGTACTTCGTTGACAGTTGGAGTCGCGTGACACAACCGTCACAGACGCGTCTTCATCGTGCCAATGGGTCGTTCGTCCGGATCGTTGATCCCAATCTCGACGATCGGCTGAGATATTACGAACTCAGCACTCCCGAGCGTCATCGAATAAAAACGCGCGACGGGGCGTGGATGAACGCGATGCTGATCAAGCCAACCGATTTCCACGCCGATCGGAAGTACCCGGTGCTCGTATATGTATACAGTGGTCCTCAATCTCCGACGGTTCGGGATCGATGGTCCGGAAGCACCTATCTCTGGCATCAGATGCTGGCTCAAAGAGGTTACGCGATCTGGATGTGTGACAACCGATCCGCGGGGACAGGTGGAGCCCGCGACGCGTGGACAAGCTACGGTCAGTTCGGTACTCAGGAACTTAAAGACATCGAGGACGGCTTGAATTGGCTCAAGAACCAACCCTGGGTAGACGGGAATCGGCTTGGGATTTGGGGTTGGAGTTTTGGCGGATACATGACCGGTTTTGCCCTGACCCATTCGACGCTATTTGGAGCCGGTATTGCTGGCGCCCCGGTCACCGACTGGCGCAACTACGATTCCATTTACACCGAGCGGTATATGGGTCTGCCTCAGGAGAATCCCAAGGGTTACGAATCATCTTCGGTGGTAGCTGCCGCCGATCAATTGCATGGCCGGCTCTTGATCATCCATGGCACGATCGACGACAACGTCCATATCGCCAACACGATGCAGTTGGTCAATGCGCTACAAAAACAGAATCGGCAGTTCGACGTTATGGTCTATCCGCAGAACCGGCACGGAGTGCGACGCACTCGCCACCTTCGAGAATTGATGACACAGTTTCTGCTGAAGAATCTGTAGTCCTTCAAGAAACCAGACACTCTACTTCTGGTGCTGCTCATCTGGTCGTCAGTCCGATAAATCCGTGCACGGAACGGCCTCACGTCGATGGGCGATACGTCGTAGGCCGTCAATGATCGGCCGCTCGGGGATCTCCCGCGCAACCGAAGGCGTTTGGCAAGAAGTGGAGAGGAACTTTAGCCGTCAGATGGGGCGCAGAGGGGCGGACGGCGCGCAGTGCGAAAGCACCCGCGAGTTTCTTGAAG
>CAYNDU010000003.1:0-31613 GCA_964395615.1 uncultured Pirellulaceae bacterium
AGATCGCGCTGAATAATACGTCCACCCAAAACGAGCCCGTTCCTGCACCCCGGGCCGGCAGTCACGGGCCGGTCAAATGCAACGTACTCGGCGGACGGTCGTCGCCGGCGTTCAGGCAGCGGCCGTCGTCGCGCGATTCGTCTCGCGTGCCGAGGGCGGGGCCAGGATTTCACGGGCCAGATTCTCGTAGTCTTCGGCGCCATGAGATTTCGGCGCATAGTCGAAGATCGATTGACCGAAACTGGGCGCTTCGGCCAGCCGAATGTTGCGACGAATGCGCGACTGGAAGCTGCGAGCTCCCGACCAGACCGTACCGGCATGCGACTGTTGCTGAAAATACTTTTCGACATCGCCGCTGACTTCGGCGGCCAACCGTGTTCCCGAGTCGTACATGCACATGACAACGCCCGTTAATCGAAGTCGGGGGTTCAATCGGACGGCGACCAATTCAATGGTCTTCAGCAGTTTGCTGAGGCCATGAAGGGCCAGGAAGTGTGGCTGGAGGGGCAGAAAGACCTCGTTGACGCATGTCAGTGCATTTAAGGTCAGGACACCAAGTGAGGGAGGGCAGTCGAGAATCAGATAGTCAATCGACTCGGGGTCCTGGAGCAGCCGGTCGCGCAGGATCACCTCACGGCCAACCTCTCCGGCCAATTCCATTTCGGCGGCAGCAAGATCCAAATGGGCTGGGGCCAGCGAAAGGTGCTCGGTAATCGGCTTCCGAATGGCAGCGATTGGCGTCTCGCCGGTCAGCACGTCGTATACCGATGGCTCGTCGTCCGCGAGTGCCACGCCGAGGTGGAGGGAGGCGTGGGCCTGGGGATCGAGATCGATCAGTTCGACCCGGTGACCCCTGGCTGCAATGGCGGCCGATAGATTCACGGCTGTCGTCGTTTTGCCGACGCCGCCCTTTTGATTGATAATGGCAATAGACCGCATGCCGTGGAACTCCTTTTCCGACTCGAAAGCTGCGATCCGGCAAATGCCCAACAAGAACGGCATCTCCGGGTGGCCGCGCGACGAGCCGGGATTATATCCGAACGTTGGGAGTCGCTGCAGCGCGGATTCCGTGCGAAACAGAACGATTTCGGCAATTCCGACAGCGTATAAGACTTCTCGTGCCGATCGGCCATTTCCGGCACCGGCCGAGCCGAGTGCGAAAGCAGGCCGTGGCTGCTTCCGGTGGTTCTTTGCGTTGTTTCTGCTAAGATATTGCGATCAAAAGAGTTAGATCCAAATTGCCGCCCGTGCTTCCGACGACTTTGGTGCAGACCATCGTGCTGGCCCGGCAGTCGGCACTTTCTTCAACCGTTTCGAGAATTCCATGCGACAAGTCGGTACGTTACAAGACGAGAAGGACGCCCGAAGGTTTGCGGCCTTTTTGATTACTCAACAAATCGAAGCCTCAGCAGAAGAAGACCATTCCCAATGGTGTATCTGGGTGCGCGATGAGAATCGAGTCGATGAGGCTCGGCAGTTGTTCGAGGACTTTCGGGTCGATCCCGCGGCCGGTCGGTATCAGGGAGTGGAACGGGAAGCCGATCAGATCATTCATCAGGAGATGCAGAAGCGGCTCGAAGCCAAGAAAAATGTCGTCGAGATGCGCGGGAAGTGGGGCCAACCGACCGCTCGCCGGGCTCCCCTGACTCTGACCCTTCTGGTCCTGTCGGTCTTGGTGACCATTGTGGGCGATCGCGGGCAACAGACGCGTGGCATCGGCGCCACGGTCAACCAGACGCTCGCATTCTGCGAAATCTCAGATTATAGTCTGTCGAAGAACAGCCCGCTGGCTTCGGTCTCCCGCGGGCACGTCTGGCGAGTGATCACTCCCATCTTCATTCATCTCAGTTGGATGCACCTCATCTTCAACATGGTGATGTTCTACCAGTTTGGCGCGATGATCGAATCTCGTCGCTCGACGTTGCTGATGGCCGCCTTTATTCTGACGATCGCCGTTTCTTCCAACCTGGCTCAGGCCCTCTTCCCTGCTCAGTTTGGTGGGTCGCCCTTTTTTGGAGGAATGTCGGGAGTTGTCTATGGGTTATTTGGGTACGTATGGATGCAAGCCCTGTTCAATCCTCGCTCCGGATTCTGGCTCTCGTCGATGACCGTCATCATCCTGGTCGGCTGGCTGTTCCTTTGTATGAGCGGCAAGATGGGCCCTGTAGCCAACGTGGCGCATGTGGTCGGCCTGATTGCCGGTATGTGTCTGGGCTACCTTCCCACGCTTTGGAAACGCCAGTAGTCGACGTGCCGTATGTGCGCCGTACGGCGCTGTCAGTATACTGGGACAGCCGGTACCGGCTCGGCCGCCAAGGCTCATCGCGGCGCCGGGGGTTTCGAGTGACTTGAGTTGAGGAGTCTCTGCAGGTGGCCGATAAGTTTGATCCGTATCGCGAAGCACTGGTCGTCGAAACGTCCACGGTGTGGCCCGACGAGGTCGTTGGTGACCGGTCGGCCGAGGAAATGCAAGCCCTTTCCGAGGCGTTGCATGCCGACGCGTCCAACTGCGAGCAGTTGAGCTACGTGCGAGTCCCGACCGGATTCTGCCGGGAAATCACTGTGACAGACGGTGATGTGCAACGAGTAGGTACCTAAGCAAAGCAGGACGTTACGGGAGCGAACGTGTGTCCGAGCGCCAGCAAATCCCTGTGGAATTGGACGACCGCAGCTACGAGATCACTATTCAGTCAGATTGGTTGGATCAGGCGGGGACTGCCATTCAGCGGCGATTGAAGGTGAGTCACGCGGTCGTCATCAGCGACGAGAACGTCGAGCGGCCGCATGCGATTCGCGTAGCCGAAAGCCTTGTCGAGGCCGATTGTCGAGTCGACTTGATGATTGTGCCTCCGGGTGAAACGAGCAAGTCCCTGTCGGTGGCCGAACAACTGTGGGACCAGATGCTGGAATCACAGGCCGACCGAACGAGCGTGATTGTGGCCGTGGGGGGGGGCGTCGTTGGCGACCTGGCCGGTTTCATTGCGGCAACCTACGCGCGCGGAGTCCCTTACGTACAGGTCCCCACCTCGTTGTTGGCTCAGGTGGATAGCAGTGTCGGCGGGAAAGTCGCCATCAACCTCCCGTTGGCCAAGAATATGGTCGGCGCGTTCTGGCAGCCGTCACTCGTGCTGATTGATACGGAAACTCTTTCCACTCTTCCAAGGCGGGAGTTCCTCGCCGGATTGGGCGAAGTCGTCAAGTATGGCGTGATTCAGGACGCGTCGTTCTTCGCATTTCTCGAGCAACACGCCGAAAAGTTGCTGAATCGTGACGACCAGGCATTGAGCCATGTAATCGCCCGATGTTGCGAGCTGAAAGCTCAGGTAGTGAAGGAAGACGAACGCGAAGAAACCGGGCGCCGCGCCGTCCTGAATTATGGGCACACGTTCGCTCATGCGCTGGAAGCGGCCGACGGATATGATGGATTGCTGCATGGTGAGGCGGTGGCCATTGGGATGGTCTGCGCCGCTCGACTGGCATGCAGTTTGGGCCGGGCCGACCAGGAACTCGTCGATCGACAACTGGGCCTGCTGACCGCTCTGGAACTGCCCGTCGACCTCCCGTCCCACGAGCCGAGCCGTCTGCTCGACCTGATGCGACAGGACAAGAAAGTCGAGCACGGGCAGTTGCGGTTCGTGCTCCCGAGCAGCGTGGGCCACGTCGAACTGGTCAGTGACGTCGATGAGGACCAGATTCTCGACGCCCTGTCCCAGTAGAAAAAGGGGTCAGGACCTCCCTTTTTTCAAAAGCTGGACAGTCGCTCAGCCAATGCTTATACTCGGGCGGTCAGGGTTCCCTGGCTTATTGCGTGGCGTCCGGTTCCGGACGCGGCCGAAGTACATGTCGACGGGTGCCTACTGCCGGCAGGGGGAGGAGTACACGGTGCCCGGCGTTTCGATGCGACGCGGCTACCGACAGGATCATCGCTCATGACGGCTCAAACTTCTACCGGCAGCAGGTCCGCGAACACAAACGGCTTTGATTCGATCGTCTATATCGTGGACGACGATCCGGCGGCGCGTGAAAGTGTAGCGGCTCTTGTCCAATCGCACGGCATGCGCACTCGCGAGTTCCCTTCTGCCGAGTCCTTCCTTGAGCAGATTGGCGATACGTTGACCGGCTGCCTGGTGCTGGACGTTCGCATGACCGGTATGAGCGGATTGGACCTTCAGGAGAGGTTGGCCGGGTCTGGAGTCGACCTGCCGATCATTGTGATCACGGCTTTTGCGGACGTTCCGATGGCCGTGCGCGCGATGAAAGCGGGCGCGGTCAGTTTTCTGACGAAACCGTGCGATCCGGAAAAGTTGTGGGAGAACATCGACGAAGCACTCATGCTGGGTCAGGCCGGTCGATCTCAACGGCATCAACGACTCGTGATGACCGAACGGCTGGCAACGCTGACCGAAGACGAACTTCTGGTACTTGAGCGAGTGATGCAAGGAAAGCCGAACAAACGCATTGCGCGCGAGTTGGATATTGGGCTGCGCACCGTCGAACTGCGCCGCTCACACCTGATGAAGAAGATGCAGATTGATTCGTTGGCCGAATTGGTTAAGGCAGCAATGCTGGCCGGCTTTTCAATCGATTCGCCACCCGAAGACGGGCCGGCGAACCCCTGACCGGCACGTTTCAACACAAACACGGGCAAACGTACATCACACACGGGCATGTCAGCCGCTCGACAATGTAGGCCGGGATCCGTATCCGGCGCTGCGAGTTGCGAGCGATAAGTTGCTGGATGAACGAGGATCGTACCATGTCCGTGAACGCCCCTTCGCCGGCGGCTGCCGGTCCACCCGACGTTGAATTCTTGCGCGCCACGCTGCGGCTGGCGTTGACGGCAGGCATCGGCCCACGTACTCACCGTGCCTTGCTCAAGTACTTCGCCCGGCCCGAGGCGATTTGGCGGGCGCCGTCCGAGCAACTGCGACGCGTACCCGGTATCGGCGATCAACTCTGTAATCGCCTTCTTGCCGCCCGCACTCAGATCGACGTCGATTATGAACTGCTTCTCTGCCGCGAACGCGGAATTGAGATTCTCATCGAATCAGATGTACGATATCCCCGGCTGCTGCGGGAAATCCCCGATCCACCGATTGCCTTGTTCTCCAAGGGAACACTCCTGGACCAGGATCAGCTGGCCATCGCCATTGTGGGAACTCGACACGCCACCCACTATGGACGGCGGCAAGCAGAGCACCTGGCCCGGGGATTGGCCCATGCAGGGTTGACGATCGTGAGTGGATTGGCGCGCGGCATCGATGCCGTGGCGCATCGCGCTGCGCTGGCGACCGGCGGGCGCACGATTGCCGTGCTCGGAAGCGGCTTGGAAAACGTCTATCCACCGGAACACGCGTCATTGGCCGCCGAGATTCCCACCGCGGGCGTCGTGATGAGTGAGTTGCCACCGCGGCAGACGCCGATGAGCGGGACATTTCCTCAACGCAATCGCCTTATCAGCGGCCTGAGCCTCGGCGTGATCGTCGTCGAAGCCGCTGAACGCAGCGGCGCGCTGATCACTGCCTCGCATGCCGCCGAGCAGGGACGCGAAGTGTTCGCCGTTCCCGGCCCGGCCGACAGCCGTACGTCCCATGGATGCCACCGACTGATTCGTGACGGAGCAACACTTGTCGAATCGGTGGCCGACGTGCTTGAGGAACTTGGCCCGTTGGTCGAGTCGGTTCCGCAACGTGACGGCACGGTCATCCACCACCCGGCCGAACTGCAACTCAATGACCAGCAACGGCGCATTCTGTCAGCCGTGGGAACTCAACCAACGGCCATCGATTCGGTGGTGTGCGAGACGGGTCTGCCGGTACAACGTGTTCTTTCTACGATCAGCATCCTCGAAGTGAAACAACTCCTGGCTCGGACCAGTGGTAACTCGGTGGTTCGGTTGTGATCAGGTTGCCAGCGTGTCATTATCGGGATGCTTGAGGATGCACTTGAATTGAGTGCGGCCCCAGGCCGTTCGATGGTGTTCATGTGGATATAGACCACCATCAGGCTCGGTCTTGCCGGCGCGAAGCATCTCGTGATGCCATTGCCAAGGGTTGATCACGGACCGGGTCGTTTCGATCGCCCGTTGCACGCTCTTTTGTTCGAGCAGTGGCATGTCACCGCTTCGAGAATCGGACGCCGCTCAGTGATCGGTTCTGCTCTTGTTCACGATGGGTCGGCCATGGCCAGGCGGTCGGAGATCGATGGATGGTCGTGGAATAGCCAGACTTCCAATCGGGGTGGATTCGGGTCGGTCTTGTTGATTCGCGCCAACTTCGAGAAGGCGCTGACATAGGCGTCGCGATCTCCGGTCATGCGCAGAGCGTAGTTGTCGCAGGATCGCTCAAAGTGCCGACTGATTCCATTGTGCAGTGGGCCCAGAATCAGCGAAAAGAAAGTGATCAAAAACAACAGCAAAGGCAGAGCGGCCACCGGCGTTGCCGCATAATCAAAAGGTGCGCCGGGCGAACGCGTCCAGAATTCCAGAATTCGATCGCAGAGATAGAAGCTCGCCAGGCTTTGGACCAGCCCCAACAGCATCAACTTGTTAATGTGGTGAAAAACGTGGTGCCCAATTTCGTGTGCCAATACGACCTCGAGTTCAGCGGGCTTGAATTCATCGAGCAGCGTATCGCCGAGAAGCACTCGGCGCGTGCGACCCAATCCCGCCAACATGGCGTTGGCCTTCCTCGTCTCCGAGCTCAGTTTCATGCGGTAGACTCCCTCCAAACGCAGGCCGGTTCCTTCAGCCAGTGTGCGGAATCGGGCGATCAAGTCTGAGTCGCTGAGCGGTTCGATCTTGTAGAAGAGAGGAAGTATCAGAACGGGCACGAGTTGGCCCAGTATGGCCGAAACGACAAAGACGGCCCCAGCGGCCAGGAGCCACCACCACGGGCCAGTCAGCCAAATGAGCGCGAAGAGGCCGAGAGTCATCAGCGCGCTGAGCCCGATAACCAGTCCGTTCTGTAGCAGGTAGCGACTGAACCAACGACCGAATGTCTGGTGACTGAGCTGATACTGATGCTCCAAACGATATCCCGAGTAGTATGAGAGCGGGAATGATACCAGGTAATGGCCCCCCAGCGTGATTGCCAGCAGCACCACCAGTCGAAGCCAGGGGCTGTCGGGCTCAAGGTGGGTCTGAAGCCAACCGTCGAGTGGCCGCGCGGCAAGCAGAGTGAAGAGCCCAAGGTAGACCAGATCGAGAACCGAATCGAACAGCATGCAGATCAGCTGGCGAAGGCCATATGCCTTGGACTCGGCCAACTGTGCGTCGGTCAGTGGCTCGTTGACGTCACGGGTCGATTCCCCTTGGTCGAGATCGTCCGCGGCCGGATCGGTCATGGAGCTTTCCTGGATGATACGCCTAAGCGACTAACGGGCCGCCAAGGGTCGAGGCGGGAAACCCTTGCCGCCAAAATTCAAAAGGACCTGCTGCCGAGACAAGCAGACTACTCGGCCAGTTTTTGCACCAGGCGTGCCACCAGCTCCGGGTTGTCCGCGCTGACGAGCCGATCGATATCTTTCTGCTTAACGCCCAGCTTTTCCAAATTGCTGACGATCCGTTGCCAGTTCGTCTGCCGCTTCTTGCCTTCGGACAAATACAATTCGGTTACCAATTCTTGTAACCGCTGAATGGCAATGGCATCGCGGTTCTCGTAGTAGTTCTTAATGATCCGCTGTTGATGTTTCGAGTGTTTCGCCATGGCCTTTCGTCCTGTCTTGAGCACTGCAAGAGATCCTCGCACCGGTCTCAATTCGTCGATCCGTGCGTCACCGTACAATGATCAAAGAGCCTCCGGTCTTGATACCGAAAAAACCCCTCAAAGGTCAACGGAGCGGATGTCTGAAGTGTGGCAGCGCGGACTGGTTGCCGCAACCCAACGCCACCGTTCGTCGTGCGCGAGTTGATGTTCGATCCGTCAAGTAGTGGTTTCTGCCCGGACCGGTCGGCGTGGGGCTTTATGAGCCGTGGATCGCAGCGGCTGACACCGTCCCGTGGGCGGCCGCCATCCACCCGCCCGGCTTCCGTCGTCCGGTGGATTTTTTCCGCTGGGACTGATACGATAGTGATCTTCCGGGTCATTTTCCGAGTGATTCGGTTCTTCATGGGCGCGATCGTTCGCCTGGTTACCGCGAGCGATTCCAGGGTAGTAGTAACGGGGAATTGCGATTCATGCCGGTCATCAAGTTTGTCAAGGAAAACGTCGAAATCGAAGTGGAGCAGGGAGCGAATTTGCGCGCAGAGGCGATTAAGGCCGGGATCAACCTGAACCAGGGGCTCAACGGCATCGGCGCCGGTATGAACCGGGTCATGAATTGCAAAGGGATGGGACTTTGTGGAACCTGCCGGGTGCTGATCACCGCGGGCCAGGACAATACCAATCCGATGACGGCTCGCGAGAAACTGAAGTTCAAAATACCCGGCCTGCCGACCCCGGTACCAGATCCCATTCCCGCGCTGGCATTTGTTGGCCATGAAGAGACCATGCGGCTGGCTTGCATGACTCGTGTCCTGGGCGACATCGAGGTCGAGAGTGGTCCGGAAGTGAATTTGTTTGGAGAGAATTTCTTCAGCTAGCACCGAATGTCTTGTGCGGCACGCGACTTCTGGGACGTCGCCCAGTTGACTCCGGTGCAAGGGCTATCGGACGAAGGGGCGCGGAAGAATAAGGGTCCCGAATCCAGGGAGCCTTTGGGTTTGAGCAAGCTGGGCCCCGGATTTAGCGAGATTCCAAGTATGCGCTCGGGCGCGACGCGCGTGAGGACGACGGGTCGACCGTGAAACAAGTCATAGCGATTGTCAAACCGTTTCTCGCAGAACGAGTGCTCGAGTCGCTTCGACGCGCTCCGCTCGAAGCGTTGCGTGTTCGTGAGGTCGGCGGATTCGGTCGACAGAAGAGTTATCTCGACCAGTACGGCGACAGCGAATACTCGCGTGCTTTTCTTCCAAAGGTCGAGATCACGTTATGGGCGGCGGACTCCCGGGTGGACGAGATCGTGCAACGCATCGTTCAGGTGGCTCGAACCGGACGAATTGGCGATGGGAAGATATTCGTCCTTCCACTCAGCGACTATCGCACGATTGATATCGGCGCGAATGATATCGGCGCGAAGGAATCGGGCGAGCCCCGATGATCTGCGAGCGAACGATTACGGAGCCGTAGGTCGGCCACCTGCTACGTCAAAGCGCAACCGTTCACGGCCTTGGCCGTGAAGGGTTGCGCAGGTATCTACCTCGACGTACGGCCCCTCGGGACGACCTTCAGGAATCGTCGGGGCAAGCGTCCCGCTCAGGGGGTCGGATCATACACGGCGGCGTCGAATACACGATGAAACACTTCGCGGTTCTTTCGACGATAGTCACGACAGTCCCTTACCAGCTCTCCAGGGCCTCGATAGCGAATCAGGAAGGCCAGTTTTCTCAATTCCGTTTCGTCTTCCGGCAGGTCATGTCGTGCCGTGGTGTTCATCAGGCGCAATCCGGTTTCGACACTCCGCAAGAAACGGTAGGATCGGGCCAGGTAGTTCGCGTCGTCCGCTGACAGGAAGTGGCCGTCGGCCAGCACGTCGAGCGCATCCAGGGTTCCGGTCGCCAGCACATCGGGACATTCGGCGGCATTCTGCATTTGCAGCATCTGCACGATGAACTCGATATCGACAGTGCCCCCAATTCCGCGTTTCAAGTTTTTGTCGGACGCGTGTTGCTGCATCCGAATGCGCATCCTTCGGATTTCCTCGGCGGACTCCGGTTGCCAGGCGTGGCACGAGGCAGCCTGACGGATGACCGACATCGCGCGCTGACAGGCGTCTTCAGATCCGAAGATCGGACGCGCTTTGCAGAGCGCCTGCCGCTCCCACAGCTGACCTTGACCTTCTTCAAAGTACCTGAGGAACTGGGGCAAAGAGACGGCCAGTGATCCGCTCTCGCCGGTCGGGCGCAGGCGCGGGTCGAGTTCATAGAGTCGGCCATGCGGGCCCATTTTCGTCACGGCGCCGATGATCCGTTGGCCCAGCTGGCTGAAGAAATGCTGGTTGGTCGTCGACTCGGCCTTCGCTCGCCTGGTCGCTCGAGTCTGCCCTTCCTCTTCGTACAAAAAGATCACATCCAAATCACTGTGGTAGTTTGGTTCGCGGCCGCCCAGTTTTCCCATCGCCACAATGACCAGTTCGCCGTCGCGTTCGCCGTCACTGTCCTGGACGACCGGCATTCCGTATTTCGCTACGAGCCGCTGAAACTGCCGTTGAGAGATTCGTTGCAGACAGGTTTCGGCGATATCGGACAGAGCACGGTGGGAATCACGCAGATCCTCCTTGCCCAGAATGTCACGGACCCCGACACGAAGGTGTTGCGAGTTCTTGAAGCTGTGCAAAATCGGCTCAATATCCTCCGCACCTCGACAAAGATCGGATAGTGTCTCGGTCAGAATATCCAGCGTCGGCAACTTGTCCAGAACGAGCGAGTCCATCAGTTCATCGATCATGCCCGGGTTGCTGGTCAGAATTCCGGACAAATAGGGGCTCGATGCACATAGCCTCACATAAAGCTTCATCGAAGGTGGGCTGAAGTTGAACAACTCCCAGAGTACTCCCTTGCCGCCAAGCGAATCGCTGACCTTGATCAAGCTGATCAAGGTGCCGGCCGGATCCGGGGTCTTGGATATTTCAGTCAGCAGACCGGGAGCGATCGAGGCGAGAAACTGACGGCAGCGCCGAGTCGAAAGAAATGGGATCTTTTCATGAGCCAGCTCCATCAGGTGATGGTAGGACTCCTGCGCTTCGTCAAATCCGTGGCGATCCAGGCATCGTACGATCGAGTCAGGCGACGGATCCGGATCGAGTATCAGATCGGTTTCTGGTGAGGTCTCCGCCGAATCTCCAAACGATTCATGCAGGAGATGGTCGAGAATCGTTCGATTGATATAGGTTTTCTGACGGAGATCCTGTTCGAACTGCTCCAACGCCGTCCGCTCAGTCGTGTCCTGATACCCGTTGCGCATCGCCAATCGGCGCATTTCGGACCGATCCTCGGGCAGTGAGTGCGTGCGCAGATCGAACATGATCTGCAGCCGATGTTCAATCTGTCGCAGGAAACGGTAATTCTCCTCCAGCATCGTGCGTTCTTGCAAAGTCAGGCAGCGCACGTGTTCGAGGCGCATGATTGCCTGGAGTGTGTTACCGGTACGAATCTCGGGAAGATCACCGCCATTGAGCAACTGCAGAAACTGAATGACGAATTCAATGTCTCTGATTCCTCCCTCACCCGTCTTGATGTTGCGACGGTTCCCTTCTTCCAGTCGAGTGCGCTGCTCAATCCGGCGCTTCAACGCCTTGATACCGGCGATGTCGGCGCCGGTCAGATACTGGCGATAGATCCATGGCTGCAACTGGTCGAGCACATAGTTTCCGAGCCGTTCATCGCCGGCGATCACGCGCGCCTTGACAAATGCCTGACGTTCCCAGGTCCTTCCCGAAAGATCGTAATATCGCAGCGCGCTTTCCCAATCCCAGACGGCTCGACTCTGGCCGCCTTGCGGTCTGAGTCTCAGATCGACGCGGTAAGCCGAACCCAGATCAGTCGGTTCGGTCAGCAACTTGACGATGCGCTGTGCCAATCGGGCAAAGAACTCGTCGTTGCTGATCGCCCGGTCACCGTCCGTCTTGCCGTCACCGTCACTCAGGAAGATCAGATCGATATCGCTCGAGTAATTCAACTCGACTCCGCCCAGCTTGCCGAGTGCCAGCACGGTAAAACGAGCGACTTGACCGTCCGGAAGGCGGGGCAGGCCCCGCTTGCAAGTCTCCGACCGCCATGCCGCTTGCACGGCGGCTTCGACGATCGCATCGGCAAGAAATGAGATTTGCTCGGTAACCGTCTCCAATGGTTGTCGCCGCACGATGTCGCCATAAGCGATGCGCAACGTCTCGCGATGCTTGTATCGGCGAAGAATCATCATCACCACACGGTCGTCATCCACGGCGCCAACATCCGTACAGACGTCGGTCACCAGGGATTCTCGCGGGACCGGTTGGCCTTCGGTCAATCGCAGCAAGTCAAATGATGCCGGATCTCGAATTAACCAATCAGACAGATATTGGCTCGTCGAGAAGATCTGCGTGAGTGTGGGCAGTGCGTCCGGGTCGCGGTCAAGAAGGGATCCCAGCGAGAGCGGACTGCGCGACGCGGCCACGAATCGGTCCAGGTTATTGAGCGCCCGATCCGGATCGCTGCTGAGCGGCAGGACGTTGGTTAGCTGTTCGCAGATAACGGCCAGCAGGTCGAGCGTGACGCCGGCGGCGGCCATTTCGAGTAGATGAGCGTGCCCCCGCTCGGGTGCGGCCATACCCAACTGGCCGAACCAACGCGCTGCCAGATCGGGGTCATCCAGGTACTGTTTGAGACGTTCAATATCCATCGAGTCTCAATCCGTAAGTCTTGGTCGATTGCAGAATATCCTACATGCGGGTCGCTCGCGTGCACAGTTGTCCCTGAAACTGAGCTACGCTGCAGAATCAACGGATCATTCGAAAGCGTGATGCTCCCATTCCAGGCGTGATACGAAACAAAAAGCCCCGGAAGTGTTCCTTCCGGGGTCATGGATGGTCGTTTTCTAACAGCGTCCTCACCACACGGATCGATCGTGTCCTAGTCGAGGAAGCCAACTAACTCCTGGCTGCGGCTCGGCTGCTGCAGCTTACGGACGGCCTTGGCCTCAATCTGACGAATGCGCTCGCGGGTCACTTTGAAAATGTGCCCCACTTCCTCCAGCGTGTAACTATACCCGTCTCCCAGGCCGTAGCGGAGCTTAATGATCTCACGCTCTCGGTAACTGAGCGTCTTGAGAACCTTGTTGATGCGACCGCGGAGCATCTCCTGCGAGGCTCCAGTGGCCGGGCTTTCGGCCGCCCCATCCGGCAACAGGTCTCCAAAATGACTGTCTTCACTGTTGCCGACCGGGCGATCCAGACTGATCGGATATCGACTCATGGCCAGCACGCGCCGAGCCTCATCAACGGTTGTCCGTGCCTTGCGAGCCGTTTCCTCCAGAGTCGGTTCCCTTCCCAACTCCTGTAACAACTGGCGGGAGACGTTTCGCACTCGCGACATCGTCTCGACCATGTGCACAGGAATGCGAATGGTACGGCTTTGATCGGCAACCGCGCGCGTGATCGCCTGACGGATCCACCACGTGGCATACGTGCAGAATTTGAAGCCACGACGATACTCAAACTTGTCAACTGCCCGCATTAACCCGGCGTTGCCTTCCTGGATCAAATCCAGGAAACTCAGACCCCGATTGCGATACTTCTTGGCAATCGAAACTACCAATCGCAAGTTACCCTCGGATAACTCCTGCTTGGCTTGCTGGTAATCGGTGTAGACTCGCTTCAAACACGAAACGCGGTTTCGCAAACTGGTCGGAGACTCCTGTGTCGCCATCAGGATACTGCGATATTCCGACAGGTACGGCTCGCGATCGGCGGCCGAAGCACGGTTCCGCTTGAGCTCGTCGAGCCGTTTCTTTACGTTGTCAACACGACGGCTGAATTGTTCGAGCGTGCGAATCATCGGCTCAATTCGCTGAGTTCGCAGACCCAACTCTTCGACCAGTCGTACCGCTCGGCATCGTCGTTGAGCCAGGCGGTGCCAGGCCTTGCGACGCTGAGCTCTCGTCTTGGTCTTGTCGACCGAGATACGGTAGTCATGACGGTTACGTCGTAACAGGACCTCCAGCGTCTGGAGGTTATGAGGGAGTCGACCGAGAATCTGGTCTTTCTCAAGCCGGTCGGTTACGGAAACCTGCACGGTGCGGTCGAAGGGGAGCTCCCCATGATGTACCCGCTTGAGAACCTTGTAAGCGGCTTGAATGACGTAATCACATTCCAGCAGCTTCGCTCGAAATCGTCGACGTGTCACCTCAATCTGTTTCGCCAGGCGGATTTCCTCCTGACGCGTTAGCAGCGGAATCTCACCCATCTGTGTCAGATACATGCGTACCGGGTCGTCCGACCACGATTCATGTTCCTCAGAAAGCAGAGAATCCTCCTCCTCCTCGTTTGCTGCTGGTGCGACCTCCTGTCCCCCCGCAGCGGCTGCGTCTGTAGAGTCATCGTCCCCACTGGCAACCGCCAATTTCTCAAAGTTCTCCTCGTCGTTTTGAACTCGTGCTGTATCATCCTCGAATTCGTCCAGGAGGGCGTCGTACAACTCAGTACTCCTACACTAAGCCCAACATGCAGAGAAACGTCCAACATGCAGAGAAACGTCTAACGGAAACAAAGGGGGCAGTCGGTGACTGCCTTTTCCTACGAAACTGCGCCGAACGACGTGCCACGGGGCATGCCCTTTGGTCTTGGCCACCGTGAGGTTCGGATAACGCAGTCAGTTGTCTAAGAAAGCCGCAACACCACAAAAAATGAACCGGTCGAATCGCCTCTCGGCCCGCCTTCGATTCGGCTCGCAGTGGTACCGGCAATTGTGGGTCAAGTAATTCTACCACCCATTGCCCGGCTGTCTTCCTTCCCTGGGAATTTGGTAAGAAATTACGTGTAACGAAGCTGCAACGCCTGCCCGAAACAACCTCCCAAATTGAACATCTTACCAACTCGGAGACTAACATGCCGAATGGGTGAAAGCAAGTTGTCCCGGCGTTCACCATCGTCCATCAACCAACTTACGCCTGTCACTCGCAATGGGACCGCCTTCCGACCGCTCGGCAGGTCACCACCCAATCTTCAGGCAGGGGTAATTCTAGCGACGGATGGTCAATCGTCCAGTGTAGGGGGTCGTTCCCGTGAGTCGTATGCTGGTTGCCGCCGTACAACGGGCCAGTTAGCATGGACCCAGCCTCCGTCGCTCGGCGCGAGCCCGAGGGAGACCGTCGAAAGCGACCGGAATGGCGTGACCGCGGAAAGCAGTTCGGGGGGGCCGCGCGATATGAGAACGACGGATCTGGAAGGAAGTGTTGCCCTGGTTACCGGGGGAAGTCTGGGAATTGGCCGCGCCACGTGCATGGCCCTGGCACGTGCCGGGGCTCGTGTGGCCGTGAACTATCGGGCACATGCCGATGAAGCGGAGCAAGTGGTGCAGGCGATCCGCGACATCGGGTCGCACGCCTGGAGCATCCAGGCCGATGTGGCCGACGGGCGCGCTGTGGAACGAATGGTGCAAGAGGTTGTCGGACATTTTGGTAAGTTGGACATTGCCGTTGCCAACGCCGCGTACAGTGATCGCGAGGCGTTTGTCGAGGCCGACATGGAGGGGTTTCGCCGGACCGTCGACGTGACCATGTGGGGTGCGTTCTTTCTCTGCCGCTATGCGGCTCAGGCCATGATCGCGCAAGGAACTCCGGGGACTCTCGTGCTGGTCAGCTCGCCGCACGCCGAAATCGCCGTTCCTGCCTCGATGGCCTATAATATGTCGAAGGCAGCCGTCGAGCAGATGGCTCGAACGGCGGCCGTTGAACTGGCGCCACACGCCATTCGCGTCAATGTGATCCAGCCCGGTTGGATCGACACCCCCGGTGAACGGAAGTATGCCTCCGAGGAGGCACTCCGATTGGCCGGCCGGCGCATTCCACTCGGACGATTGGGTACCGCTGATGAAATCGCCGATGCGATCGTCGTCCTGACCGATCCTCGCCACCAGTATATGACCGGAGCGACATTGCGAGTCGACGGCGGGATTAGTCTCCCCTGGTGGGCGGCGGACTCCGAATCGCCTAAGCTGGACTAGCCGGAGAATCCAAGAGAAAGTCGGGCCCGTCGATGGTCGGGGCGATGGATCGGGTGCACGATATTGGCGAGTGCGTTGGTCCAGATGGCATGCACGTCGTACTCTTTTCGCGAGAAGATAGTAAACTGATGGCGACGCAATCCAGAAAATACCAGCTGCCCTGCTCCTGCGGTAAAACACTGGCGATCGAAACGAGCCAGGCTGGACAAACGGTGCGCTGTGTTTGTGGCAAGTCGCTTGAAGTGCCAACGATGCGTCACATTCGGCAGCTTGCGCCGATTCATGACGAAGGGACGAAGACGGCACGGACGAGTTCCTGGTCCCCGGTCTACGGGATGCTCTTCGCCGCCGGTCTGGCCACAATGGCCATCGGTTTGGGGATTGCCGGATACTACCAGCTCGGGCGCAGTCAATTGGACACTCGGGAAGATCCGAATTGGGACAATTTGAGCAGCGCCTTGGCGACCGTCGACCGTTTGACCGTCGATCAGACCTGGGAGTCGTGGTTGCGTTTAAGAGACGAGGAGGTCGGTCCCTATGATCCTCCCCGTTACATCGTCCATCGGCAGGCCTCGGTTACCTGGTGGAGAAGCGTTGTTCAAGGACTGATCATCGCCGGTGTCGGGATCCTGCTGTCAATCGGTTCCTACGTGGCGTCGCGCGCCCGTTCGGCCGGCAACTCGTCGTCCCCTGCCGGGCTCACTCATTGAACTCTCAGGCCCGCCTGCCTTTCGCCGCTCAGTCACTATTCGACAACGGTTGGCCAAGCCAGGCGGCGCGCTGCATGTCGGTGGCCGGGATCCACGTACTGGATAACCGGCTGCGCGTGGCGAGATAGATCGGTTCTCCGGTGGCCTTGTCGACCACAATCAGTAGCTGTTTCCAGGTGGAACTGGCCACGAGGACGGAATAAGCGGCCGCGCCGGCCAACTTCCAGCGACGCCAACGTTGTAAGGCCGGGAATCGTCCCATTAGATCGGCAATCAGCGCGTCGGTCGGCATCGTTCGAACCACGCCGCGACAGGCCCGGCACTCATCTGCTGTCAACATCTCTGGGCTCACCAACTGTCGACACGAGCTGCAAGTTTTCAATTGGGACGACAGGAGTCTACGGCCGGACGCCCGGCATTCGGACAGGTACTCGGCCAGGGCCCGCGTACCGGTCAACTCGCATACGTCGAGTTCCGTCCCGAGAACTCGACGACCGGAAACGGCGCATGTGGCGATGGCCGGCGCCACGGTAATTCGCCCGTCATCCGTTGCCGCCAGATGATAATCCGACCGGTTGGTCCATGGGCAATGAAACGGGGGCGGCACGACGCGGCGCGTGGCCAGCAGCTGGGCCCAACCCTCGAACGAGACGCCTACTGACTGTCGACCGATGGAAAATGTCAGCTGCCCCGAGGCATACTTGCACCAGATCAACGTCGCCGCCAGCGCACGGTCATTTCGTTGAGCGTAGTGCTGTGCCACATCGGTCCAATTCGAAACGACTTTCTGGGCCAGTCGTGGCGTTCGTCCGTCATAGACGGCCAGCTCGTCGAGCGCGAGGTCTCGTGCAAGTTCCGGCGCGACAGCCTTGCCATCACTTCCGAACAGGCAGTGTGAAAGTTGAGGGTGTCTGTTCGACGGCCGGTCGTCCAGATAAGTCAATTGTAGGAACGGCCGGTCTTCCAGGTTGCAACCAGAGAGATGCATTCGGCCTTGTGCGACCTCATACTGGGCAAACAGGTGGCCCGTCAATTCATGAACACTGGTAACTTGCCGAGCCGGATAAGCATGCAGGGGCCATTGCCTGGTGTTCAATTCAGTTGCCAGCCAGTTCCACATCCGGCTGCCAGGCACGAGTGGCTCGATCCCGTGACGATCGGCCGACGGTGCATCAAATGTGAACGCTCGATCGATCCAATCCGAATAGACATGGGACGCCTTGGCACGGTCTGAATCGTCGGAGACCGGGACCAGACGGTAGCCATCAGCTTCCATTGGCGACGCGCGCAGACCCATGCGCTCCAGGCAGTCGAGCAAGAACTGGCGCGAGTCGACCGTCCAGGTCGATCCGTTCTGTTCGGTAGGTACTACGTTTTGGTCCACAACGTATCCGTCATTTCCACATGCTCGCGAAGGCGACCCCTGTCGCTTGGCGGTCGCCGGCCAACGTATTGCCTTCCAGTCTCCAAGGCAGATGTGAGGCTGCCAATACGAATCGGTTGACAAACTGATAGTTGACCACGATGACCGGGCAATGCAAGTGTTTTTGCCGTTCTGTCCGAGAATTGCGTCCGATTATGACGCTCCGACGGGCTGCAAATCAGGATTTTCGAAGCACCACGACGATGTCCTCGGTCTCTTCATCGACCCGAACACGATGATCGAGGTCGTACGAAAAATCGTGAATTCCGGCGACTTCCAAAGCCGGAGACGTGTCGAGGAGCGCTTCGAGCTGAGCCGCCGTGTAGGTTCGAAAGACAATCTGGTCGACCAGTTTGTCATGGCGAGTTGGTGTGTAAACGTCGTAGACCATTTCACAGTACTCGCGGCGAAGACGCATATCGCGGCGTTCGGTCCACAACCGCGTGTTGACCATCAATTGGCCTCGTTGGGCCGACCAGCATTCCTCATCCATCGGCTGCCCTCGCGTCGGCGTGAGGTGGAGCCCGAGTACGTAGATGCCGCCCTTTCTCAGCGCGCGACTAATCGACGCAAGGTGCTGCTGAGCATCGGCCTCTTCCGTCAAGTGCCGAAAACTGTTGATCATATTAAAGGCAGCTTCGACTTTTCCTGGGAGTCTGAAGTCGGCCATGTTGCCGACCCAGACCGATCGAGGCAGCCCGTGCCGTTCCATGCGATCATTGCAGTACTCGATGGCCTTTTCGTTCAGATCGAGCCCCCCAACCTCGTAGCCCTTCTTTCCCAACCGGTAGAGCAGTCGGCCGGTTCCGCAGGCAGGTTCAAAAACTCGTTTGACCGGTATTTCGGCATAGCGTTCAAAACAGTCGATCAGAAAGTCGTACTCCGCCTTCCAGTCGGATCCATAAACCAGATCATAATAGCGCGGGAAATCATAGACGTTTGCCTTGCGCCGACTCATCCTCACCTCACCCGTTGCTCACCCGCGACAATCCGAAAAAGGGAATCGTCCATGGTAGCGCCGCCGAGAGAGACCGTCAATCGGGAGCCGCCTTGCGTGTCGCACGGGACTGGGGATAATCACAAACAAGCAGGTTCCTGTCATCCGGCACTTCCGGTCAATCATCCGGACGTTGAGGCTATTTCAAGAAGCGAGAGAATCATGACCCCGTCTCCCCGAGCCTGTGCCGCTCTCTTGGCACTCACCCACGCGTTCGTCCTCGTTCTCGACTCTCCGGCCGCTGAACATGACTGGGAAAACCAGGCCGTCGTTGCTCGAAACAAGGAGCCGGCTCGAGTCGATGCGTATCCGTATCCGACGCGAGCGGGAGCGATCGCGGGCCGGCGCGATGCCAACCCTTGGATTCAGTCGCTCAATGGCAAATGGGACTTTCACTGGGCGCCGGACCCCGATCACCGCCCCGTCGATTT
Organism: uncultured Pirellulaceae bacterium; assembly: GCA_964395615.1. Classification (GTDB taxonomy): domain Bacteria; phylum Planctomycetota; class Planctomycetia; order Pirellulales; family Pirellulaceae; genus CAYNDU01. The sequence goes on from CAYNDU010000003.1 coordinate 19,298, forward strand.
CTACCGGCCCGATTTTGATACGAGCAATTGGAAGTCAATCGAAGTGCCGGGCAACTGGCAGACGCAGGGGTTCGGCGTTCCGCTCTACTCGAACCAGCCCTACCCGTTCAAGAAAGACCCGCCTTCGGTAATGAAGGACCCGCCCGAGTCCTTTACGAATTTTACGGAGCGGAATCCAGTGGGCAGCTATCGGCGGTCATTCGAGTTGCCGAAATCATGGAATGGTCGAACCGTATTCATGCAGTTCAACGGAGTTGACTCGGCGTTCTATCTTTGGATCAACGGGAAATCCGTCGGATACAGCCAGGGCAGTCGGACTCCGGCAACATTCGATGTGACACGTTTCCTGCAACCGGGCAGGAACAGCCTGGCCGTCGAGGTCTACCGATATTGCGATGGCAGCTACCTCGAAGACCAGGACTTCTGGCGTCTAAGCGGGATCTTCCGCGATGTCTTCCTCTGGTCGGCGGGAGACGTCACGGTTCGAGACTTCTTCTTCCACGCCGATCTGGATAGCGCATTCGCCGATGCTTCGGTCCGTATCGATGGCGACCTGTCGAACTTCAATGGCGAGGCGGCCGTCGTGAGCGTGGAAGCTGAATTGCTCGATAGCGACGGTACGCCGGTCAAGCATGTGACACTGCCGGGAATCACACTCGCGGCCAAGAGTCGAAAACAGTTCCGTCTACCCGCTTTCACCATTCAGGCACCCAGGAAATGGACGGCCGAAACGCCCGACCTCTATCGATTGATCATCACGCTCAAGAATGAACAAGGCGCCGTTGTCGAAGTCACCGGTCACGATGTTGGGTTTCGCAAGGTGGAAATCCGAGACGGTCAATTACTCGTCAATGGAAAGGCAATCTACATCAAGGGCGTGAATCGTCACGAACACGATCCCGTGACAGGGCATGCCGTCAGCCTTGCGTCGATGGAGCGGGATGTTCGACTCATGAAGCAGTCCAATATCAATACGGTCCGAACCTCGCACTATCCCGACGACACGCGCTGGTATCAGCTGTGTGATCGGCTTGGACTCTACGTCATCGACGAGGCGAACATCGAATCGCACGGGATGGGATATGGGGCCGAGTCGCTTGCAAAGGATCCTAGCTGGAAGCGGGCGCACCTCGAGCGCACGGAGCGAATGGTCGAGCGTGATAAGAACCACGCGTCGATCATCATCTGGTCGCTCGGCAATGAGGCAGGGAATGGAGTGAATTTTCAGGCGACCTACGATTGGATCAAGAAAAGAGATCCAGGACGACCTGTGCAATACGAGCGGGCGGGGCTGGAATCCAACACCGATATCTATTGCCCCATGTATGCACCTATCAGCCGCCTGCTGAAGTACGCGTCTGAATCGCAAACTCGACCACTGATTCTATGCGAGTATGCCCACGCCATGGGAAACAGTGTCGGCAACCTTCAGGATTACTGGGATGCAATCGAAGGCCACAGGCAGTTGCAGGGCGGTTGCATCTGGGACTGGGTTGACCAGGGATTGCTGACGCCGATCAAGAAAGAGGAACCACTCGGACAGCTCAATACGTACTTCGCCTACGGTGGCGATTTCGGCGACGTGCCCAACGATGGCAACTTCTGTATCAATGGGCTCGTCCAGCCGGATCGACGGCCGAACCCCCATTTGTTGGAAGTTCGAAAGGTCTACCAGTCGATCAAGGTCACACCGGCCGATCTGAGCCGTAACCGGGTGCGCGTTGAAAACAAAAACCACTTTATCAACACCAGCGCGTTCGACGCCTTTTGGCTGGTTCGCCGGGACGGGCATGGTGTTGCCGGAGGCCGGTTGCCACGAGTCGATGTCAGGCCTCAGACAAGTCGCGAAATTGTCGTCCCGATTCCGGTTCTCAAAGAGCCCGGCGAGTATCTTCTGACGGTCGCCTTCGCGCTGCCGACCGATACCGGCTGGGCAAAAAAAGGCCATCGAGTCGCGTGGGATCAATTGCGATTGCCCGAGGCCGGCTCGGATGTCGCTACCCCCGACCCGGAAGGAGAAATGGAAGCGATTGAACGGGGCGGACAAATTGTGATCGAAGGCGCTCAGGTTCGGGCCGTCATCGATCGCTCGACCGCAGCCCTCACGTCGTATCGCGTTGGCGGCACCGATCTGCTTGCCGCCCCGCTGCGGCCGAACTTTTGGAAGACCCCAAACGATAACCAGTTCCGTAATCGGTTTGTCCAGCGGATGGGCGCCTGGCGGAACGCGGTCGACCAGTGGAAGGTCTCCGGAGTCACCGTACGTTCTTCCCCTGGTCACGTGGATGTCGTGGCCCAGGGCGCGCTGCCTGTCGATGGTGCGTCGCTGCAGTTGACATATTCGATCCGGACCGACGGTGCTATCGACGTTCGTTGCGACTACGGGGCGGCAAAGAAAGCGGTACCCTATCTTCCCAGGTTCGGCATGACCTGTGCCGTTAAGGACCGTTACCATATTGTCGAATGGTACGGTCGCGGACCGCAAGAGACCTACTGGGACCGAAAAACGGGCGGAGAGATTGCCATCTACCGACGCGAACGACTTCAGATGGTCTTTCCCTACGTTCGAGCTCAGGACACCGGCAACCGGACCGACGTCCGGTGGTTCACACTCCGGGACGATCAAGGTGTCGGACTGAAAATCCAGGGAAATCAACTCATCAGTTTTTCCACCTGGCCGTTTACATCGGACGATCTGGAGAAGGCGACACATAACCACCAGCTGCCTCGACGCGATACCACCACCGTCCACATTGATTACAAATTGCATGGGCTGGGCGGCGACAACAGTTGGGGGGCGAAGACGCACCCCGAATACACGCTGCCGTCCAATCGGCCGTATCATCTGAGCTTCCGGCTCTTGCCAATCACGCATTGAAATGGACGTTGCGAGGTCAGGAACATGCGGAACAGGAGCATAGGGTGATGGCCCGAGTGGTTCTGATGTTCGGTCGATCATGTTTCTGCCCGGCCCACCAGAAAGCGTGTGCCGGTGGGTGCCGTATGCTGCCTGGTCGTGTGACCGGGTAGGGGAAGAAATCGTTGCAGTCGATTGGTGACTGTGCGACAATCGAGGTCTCGGCGATTCGCCTGCCGGATCTTGCCCTTGGATCATTAACTTACCTCACCGTGTCTGTCGATTTCCTCTTGGTCCACCCTTTGGAGGAGATGATTATGTCGGGATTCCCACTCCGTGCTCTCAGCCGCGGTTTCTGTCTGGTGCTCATCATTCAGGTCGCGAATGGCTGGTCGATTGAGCCTTCGTCGAAGAGCGACGAGACGAAGGGGGCGACCGATGCCAAGGGAAGTCCCGAATCGGGACCCCATTTGTTGACGCGGTTTCAGAAAGGGTCGATGTCGGGTGTCGACGAGATCGTGTTCGCCGTGCGCCAGCCGGGGAAGGACGGGCATTGGTATGCCAATTTCGGGTACTATGCCGAAAGCGCAAAGAAGCTGCTCTACGGCGACGGCGGCCGACTGTGCCGACTCCATCTCCAGACGGGAAAGGTCGTCACGTTGCTCGACGACCCGGCCGGAGGAGTGCGTGATCCGATCGTGCATTACGACGCGACCAGGATCCTGTTTTCGTATCGTAAGGGCGGCACGCCCAATTACCACCTCTACGAAATCAACGTGGACGGTTCGGGGCTGCGGCAATTGACCGACGGGCCGTACGATGACATCGAGCCAACGTATCTTCCGGATGACCGCCTGTTGTTTATCTCCAGCCGATGCAACCGATGGGTAAACTGTTGGCTGACACAGGTTGCTTCGATGTACGTTTGCGATCAGAACGGAAATGATATCCGCCCGATTTCGGCGAATATCGAACATGACAACACGCCCTGGCTGCTGCCGGACGGTCGTGTGTTGTATCAGCGTTGGGAGTATGTCGATCGATCGCAAGTCAACTATCATCACCTTTGGACGTCCAATCCGGACGGCACAATGCAAACGGTCTTCTATGGCAATATGCATCCGGGCATTTTGATGATCGATGCCAAACCGATCCCGAATTCACGCAAGGTGGTCGCCATTTTCTCGCCCGGACATGGCCGTAAGGAGCATGCCGGTGCTCTGACACTGGTTGATCCGGCAGGTGGTCCTGACGACTTGGATCAAACCAAAACCATTCTTAAGGACCCGATCTACCGCGATCCGTGGGCATTCAGCGAGCAGGCAATGATGGTGGCACGCGAAACGGAGATCCTACTGGTCGACGGCCAGGGATCGAGCCAGGTGATCTACCGCCTGGCCGACTCCGATCGCAAGAAAGGACTTCATTGCCACGAGCCCCGGCCGCTCATGCCCCGAAAACGTGAGCCGATGATCGGGTCCCGCGTGGCACTCAACAAGCCGACTGGTCGGCTTGTGCTGTCGGACGTGAACATCGGCCGCAACATGCAAGGAGTGAAGCCGGGAGAAATCAAGAAGCTCCTGGTACTCGAAACACTGCCAAAGCCGATTAACTACACGGGCGGCATGGACCCGCTCACATATGGCGGGTCGTTCACACTGGAGCGCGTGCTCGGTACGGTACCGGTGGAGTCTGATGGGTCGGCATACATGGAGTTGCCCGCACTGCGAGGACTGTTCTTCGTCGCCCTGGATGCCGACGATATGGCAGTAAAGCGGATGCAGAGTTTTCTGACGGTTCAGCCGGGCGAGGTTACCAGCTGCATCGGGTGCCACGAACAACGAACTCAAAGCGTTCCGCCTCGATCCAGCCTGCTCGCTCTACAGCGACCTCCGAGCCAGATCGAGCCAGTTTCTGACTGTCCCGACGTGCTGGACTTTCCAAGAGACATTCAGCCGATCCTGGATCGCGTCTGCGTAGACTGCCATGGTTACCAACGCACGGATCGGGGCGGTCCACGCGACGGTGGGGTGCTGTTGACGGGTGACCACGGTCCCATGTTCTCCCACGCCTATTTCACCATGACGGTGAAGAACCTGTTTACCGACGGTCGCGATCGACCGGAGAGTAATCTACCGCCACGAGCCATTGGGTCGGCGGCCAGCCGAATTCTCGGAATGATGGACGGATCCCATTTTGGAGCCACGGCAACGAAGCGTGAACGAAAGATCGTTCGCATCTGGACGGAAGTCGGAGCTCCCTATCCCGGGACGTACGGAGCGCTCGGCGGAGGTGCGATTGGCGGCTACTACCAAAACAAACTTGTTAATACGGACACGAATTGGCCGACAACCGGGCGCGCGGCGGCCGTTATGAAACAGCGATGTGCCGAATGTCATCGGGGTCAAACGTCGTTGCCCTTGGCGATGAGTGATGAACTGGATATCTCTTTCTGGTACTTCGACATTCAGGATCCCCGCCTGCGTTTCAGTCGGCACATCCTGTTCAATTTGAGTCGGCCGGCAAAGTCGCTCATCCTCCTGGCACCCCTTAGCCAGGCAGCCGGCGGCTGGGGCTTGTGCCGGACGAAACAGGATCAGCCGGCAACCGTGTTTGAAGACACGGACGACCCCGGCTATCAGAAACTGCTGGCAATGGTCGCCGCAGGCAAAGCAAATCTCGAGAAGATCAAGCGTTTCGACATGCCGGGCTTTCAGCCACCGCGGCCGTACGTCCGCGAGATGGTTCGCTATGGAATCCTGCCACCCGATCAAATGGGTCAAGCGGTCGATTCGTACCGACTGGATCGGCAGTATTGGCGGTCGCTTTGGTACAGGCCGCGTTAACCTCGAATTTCGGGGGCGGCACCCATTCGGGCAAATAGCCGGTCGCGGCCCGACTTGCTATGCAAACAAACACGCGAATTGCGGCCCGAGATCCGGGTCAATCCGGATATTCTGAAAAACGTACAAAACCGGCCGCCGGTGTCGAGTCATTCCCTATTCCCCGAACCTGTTTCCATGTAAAGACTTGCAGCCTGTGTCCTGGCGATATGCGACTCTTGGCACGAAAGTTGCCATTATGATCGGGTCAGAAGAGATCGAGCTGACTCAACAGGCTCAACAGGGAGCGACTGGGCAGCCATCCGGAGACGAGCGGTCGCCCGGATGGCTGCCGGACCGCTTCGGTCGACCAAGGAGTTTGGCCGGCCGGTACTCGTAAGGTCAGCACTCTTCGTATTTCGTCACCAGGATCAAGACAGGGGGGCGGGACTGATCACACGCCACAGCGGATCGTCGGAGGCAAACGACGGTGGCGTGACTCAGTCCTCCCGCATCGAGAAAGGAATCGGGACCATGCAGGTTTATCAGATGCGATGCGATCGAACATCGGACGAGCGGATCCAGGGCATGTTGCGTGATTTTGTGGATGTATTGCTCGACACGGAAACTGAGTTACGTGATGCAAACCAGGACAAGTGGGATCGAGTCCTGACGCACGCCTGCCGTGAACGGGCAGCGCTGGCCGGGACGGTCCGTTGAGCCAGAGAGGCTAACGGAAACGGCGAGCGGCCCCGTGTTGCGCCGGCATCGCTTCCAGCTGGAGCAGTTGTTGTATGAGCTCATCGGTGTCAGCCGCCGTTTGGTCGAGTCGAACGACCCAGAGGGACTTGAATAGACCCAGCGAGTCGAACAACTCGCTGTGGAAACAAGCGAGAATGCTTGCCGCAATCTTCCGATTTAACGGCTCGTTCGGACTAGGCAGTGTCAGTCGCCGGTAGAAGGATGAGCGTAGCGAGGCAAGGGTCAATTGCCAGGTGGAATGGGCACCCACCGAGCGCCCTTCGTGGCCCAGGTCATCGGCAAAGTCGGCCGCTCGCTGCGGTTGAAATGCGAATTCGGCGACCTGGTAGCTTGCGATAAGGAATCCGATGAGCATGTCGGTCCAGCGCTCTGTGTGACGCCGCAGTCGATTCAATTCGACACCCTCTTCAACCGTGAATCCGCGACCGTAGACCATCGCGTTCAAGGCGCGGTTGCGAACCTCCATGTGGCCCACCAGTACACCTCGAGCAATCGGGCTGAATTCGGTAGATCCAAACCGCTGGTCGTGAGCGCACGAGACAGCTGCCCAGATTCGCGTCAGCAGTTCACTGGCTATTACCTCTTCAATGACAGGTCGGATCGATCGCCAGTTCTGTTCGGCGTCAGACGTTGGAACGCGACTGAATTGCTTAAGCGACTCAGCCCATCGGTTTTGCCGGCAACGCGAGCTGACCCAGTACTGATCCAAATGGCCTTCGATCAGAAGATTTTCGCGTTGCAGAAAGCGAGTGCCATGCGACGCTACCAGCGCACCGAGTTCGACAAGTTCTCTTACGTGCATCGCGTCACCTGCCAAAGATGAGTGTGATCCATCTCGAATGGACCGTCGTGCGACCGGTCGCCGTGCAAGCCCGAGGGGACAGAGGCTCGCACGACGGCGGTCGATCAGAAGAAACAGGTCGCTCGACGCCGTCGAAGGGGAGAGGGCTGACGTTCGGTCCGACGGCTTTCCGACGGGACACTAACAGGCAAACGGAGTGCCAATCGAGCGGGCGGGCGGCACATCGAACGATGCGCAGTGCGTCGAACCTGTTAGCCTGACTGGACTTCTGGAATCTACCGCGGCCAGCGAATCAAGCGTGTGCAGTTCGAGATGTGTTGTACAAAGAGAACAATACCCGTCGTTCAACGTGGTAAAACGTCAACATGCCCCGTCGTTTGTGGTCCTAACGGCTTCCCAATGGACCGGTCATACGACGAGTCAGGCATTGAGGGATGGGGTCCGTCGCACGTCCTCGAGGCATGTCAACTTACTGACCGATGACCTCCATCAGGCCGGGCATCTTGGAATTTCTGGACTGCCCACCGATGGTGCCAGGCACATCCAGGAGCGGTTCCAGGATCGGAGGCATGGCGCTTGGCAAAACGACGGCGTCATCCCGATCGACGCCGACCTCGGCGAACCCCAGTCGATTGCGCAGGGGATCATCGCGTCCTTCGAGTTGAGGGTCGATGACAAACGCGACGTGACCATCCTCGTAGCAGAGGTTTTGGCCTCGGCCCCCATGATTGGCACTTACCCGGCCCGGCAGATAGAGGCTCGGTACATCCGCCAGCAGCACGAACTGCGCACGTCCTCGATTGCGTACGGGCCTTACATGACCGTTGTGGAGATAGCCGACGGAATAGGCATAGTTGCCGCCGGCTCGATGCTGGAGTTGCACGAGCCAATAGCCGCGGGCATTGTCAACTTCGTCGAGTGTCGGAATGTACCAGCCGCGACGGCCGACCTGCGTGCCCGAGCCGGGGCAGACCAGCCAGTTGCAGTGCTGAGTGAGCAACTGATCGCTACGCAGCGTCGACGCGTAAATCCCGGCAAACGATCGATTTCCCGTCACCGGCACCATGGGGAAACGTTGATCGGGCTGTCGTTCACTGTGGCTAATCAAACCAGCCCCGAGAAGTCGCAGATTGTTCTGGCAGGCGAGCTTGCGCGCTTCGTATCGCCCATTGGCGAGCGCGGGAAAGAAGAGCGTGATGGCCACGAGGGCAACCAGCGCGAGAACGACGACATCATTGAGTGCGTAACGGTGCATGCCGGCAACCAGATCTTCCGTCACCCGGCTGAACGATCGGGGTGTAGGAACCTGGTCCAACTGCCTGCCATCGATAGCAGACCAGACGCTCTCGACGAGATCGGCGGGCGGTTCAACATCCTGCTCAACGGCCTCGAGCGGAGCCAGCGAACAGCGAAGTGTCTGAAGCCGGCGGCGCAAGGCTGGGCTGCGATGCAGTTCGCACTCAATCCGTTGCATCTCGTCAGCGTCCAATGCACCGAGCAAATAACCGAGCAGGTCTTCTTGCATCGGAACGATGTCACTTTGGAGGGTTATGTGTGCTGGTCCAAAACTCGTTCAACTTGGTCACCGCCGAGTGCAGTCGGCTTTTTACGGTTCCAACCGGAATCGACAGAACCTCTGCCGCTTCGCGGTACTTCATTCCCTGATAGTAAACCAGCTGCACGACGCTGCGCATCTGTTCAGACAACTCATCGAGTGCTTCGCGTACCCACTCACCGCGCTCAAACTCGCTGGCGTATTCCAGCGGATCACGATCACTGCTGATCAGTAAATCAATCAGCTTGCCGACGTCCTCGCCGTCCTGTCCGGGGCCAGTCCGATCCAGACTGACCATTCGGTGCCGCTTGTTTCGGCGTTGAGCGTCAATGGCCTGGTTCGTGGCAATTGTGTAGAGCCACGGTCGAAACCTCCGGCCCTCGTCAAACTGTTCGCATTTCAAGTGGATCTGCAGGAACGTCGCCTGGAATGCATCTTCCGCCATTCCCGCATCACCCAGGTATCGATGCAAATAGTTGAATAGCTCCCGTTCGTATCTCTGGACCAGCTGAGTGAATAAATCGCGGTCGCCGTGCTCGCGGTAACGCAGCAACAATTGCTCATCGGTCAACTCCTGCTGGGCTCCAGCAAGACTGGCCTGCGTGGGGTCCGCGGTTGCAGAGGCTGTCGATGCCGACCACGTCACGTCGCTGGTCCGTCCTCGGTTTGACTTCGTGGTTGAGTTATCCATCGTTATCTACGCACCGGTATCTGAAAAGTTCGCGAATACCTCACACAGGCCGCGCCGAATGGCGACTGGCCGACATGTCTTGCCGATCCGCACCCACACTGGCGTACCGGTTAACTTCCCACCCGACACCGCTTGAACGGGCCGGACGTGCCGAGCCACACGGCTGTGTCACGATTCCCATCCTAACACGGGTGGGCCGAGCCGCCAAATGCTGTTGGCCCGATCGCCGGTCCGCTCGGTGCGGAATCGGGGACTATCGCTGAGTGGGTGCCGCGATGCGAGCTGAATTTTGCACCTGGGGCACGCTTCGACGTTTCCATCGGCACGGCTAGGATTACGGCACATATCCTCGTCGAGCCGTTGATTTGACAGTCGTGGCCGGTCATCCTAGACTCACAGGCTGCCAATTCCGCAAAACCCATGCCGAACCACGATTCGTGTCCAAGAAACGCATTACCTGGGCAGCCGCGGGCGACGTTAACGCCTTTTTTGGCTTGATGTTAGATAATACGGCCGACCTTCTTCTCATGGTCGGCCTCCTGGCGACGGTCTTCCACTTTCCTACACGGTTCGCTTTGCAATGCATGGTCCCCGGTACGGCCGTCGGCGTGTTGTTTGGTGACGTGGTCTTCTTCTTCATGGCCGTACGGTTGGCAAAGCGCACGGGCCGCGATGACGTGACAGCCATGCCGCTAGGGCTCGACACGCCGAGCACCATTGGAATGGTCCTGTTCGTGCTCGGTCCTGCGTTTCAGTACGGCCAACAGAAACTGGGCTACGACGCTCAGCAGGCGGCCGTCTATACATGGCACATAGGTATCTGCTCGATCTTCCTGTCTGGTCTTTTCAAGACGCTCTGTTCCCTGGGAGCCGGCGTGGTGCGGAGGGTGGTCCCTCGGGCCGGTTTACTCGGTTCTCTCACCGCGATTGCCCTGGTCTTGATCAGTTTCTTGCCGCTTCTCGACGTATTCCAATACCCGCTGGTCGGCCTGGTTTCATTGGCCATCATCCTGGTTTCGCTGGTGGCCAAGGTTAAGCTTCCCGGACGACTTCCCGGCGCGTTGGGCGCCCTGTTGGCAGCTGGTTCCATCTACTACGTCATGTGGATGACCGGTTATTTGGAACGCGAATCACCGTCCATTCATGTCGCGGAAGCTCTGCTGCCGAGCGGTTGGCTGGCCGCGTTTCGTTTCGAGTGGTTCGGCCGGATGGGCGACACGCTGCACTACCTGCCAGTCGTCTTGCCGTTCGCGCTTGCGACGGTTGTGGGCGGGATCGATTGCACGGAGAGTGCGGCGGCGGCTGGCGATCATTTCGACACCCGTTGGGTGATTGGCGTAGAGGGGGTGGCGACTTTGATCGCTGCCTGCTGCGGTGGCGTGGTCCAGACGACTCCCTATATTGGCCATCCCGCGTACAAGGCCATGGGAGGTCGATCGGCGTATACGTTGGCCACGGCGCTTTTCGTGGGATCCGCTGGCCTCTTAGGTTACTTTGTGTTTTTTTACCTGGTTATTCCCAAGGCAGCCATCTTTACGATCCTGATTTTTGTCGGTCTCGAGATCACTGCGCAGAGCTTTCAGGCGACGCCCAAGCGGCATTACGCTGCGTTAGCGTTGGCGTGCGTGCCGGCGATGGCGAAGCTGGTGATGATGTTCGCTAACAGCATCCTTAACCAGACCGGCCGAACCATCGACTCGCTCGCGCCACCCCTGCCCGATCAGCTGATGACCATGCAGATTCTGGCCAGCGGATTCATCGTCAGTAGTCTGCTTTGGGGCTCGGCATTGGCCGCCATTATCGACCGCCGTCTGAGGCGGGCCGGCGTCTATTTCTTCATTGCGGCCGGATGCAGTCTGTTTGGCATCATCCATTCGCCATTCGCCGACGAGCGATTGGTCGTGCCCTGGAATCTGCCGGCCGACCTGTCTTCGGCGGCGGACGGCCGGACGCCCTTCTTCATGGCGACAGCTTATCTCCTGGTGGCTGTCTTGTTGTTGGCCTGGAGCCATTACGTGAAGCCTGACACCAACGAAGAGATTGATCCATGTTAGATCGTCAACTTGAACCGGAAGTCATGGATGAAATGGAAGATGCCACGGAATTTGATACGATGGACCATAGTGCGGTGAACCGGCAATTTGTCGACGACCTGCTCGAGATCTGTGACTGTCATGGCGACGTTCTCGATGTCGGGACTGGCACAGCGTTGATCCCCATAGAGCTGTGTGAAAGGGTTGAGGCATGCCGAGTTATGGCGGCAGACCAGGCGATTGCCATGCTCGATCTTGCGCGCTACCGGATTGAAGTCGCGGGGTTGATCGAACGGATTCAACTCGATCGCTGTGATGCCAAGCAGATGCACTACGAAGATGACATGTTCGATATTGTGATGTCGAACAGCATCATTCATCACTTGGCCGATCCAAAGCCTTGCCTGGCCGAAGTTGTGCGAGTCACGTCCGCCGGTGGACGAATCTTCTTTCGGGACTTGCTACGTCCCGTGGATTCGGCTTCTTTGGATCAGCTCGTCGCCAGTTATGCTGGCGACGCGACTCCCCGCCAGCGACAGCTGTTCCGTCAGTCGTTACAGGCCGCGCTCGACCTGGACGAGATTCGCGAGTTGGTCGTTGACTGCGGTTTCCCAGCGGAATCAGTCCGACCGACCAGCGATCGACATTGGACCTGGACTGTCCAAAAATCGGCCAACGGAAAATGATCCCGCCTGGTGAACTGCCTCGAAACGAGTACGAGTGACGTACTCACACCTCCCCAAATCCAGACACCCTGTTTTTTTGGGGGGTTCGTGGTCCGAGAGCAGGACACG
>CAYNDU010000004.1:0-31167 GCA_964395615.1 uncultured Pirellulaceae bacterium
CGCCGTCCGCCCCTCTGCGCCCAAGCTGACGGCTAAAGTTACCCTCCGTTTCTCTAAACGCCACGTCCGTCACATGTGACGTATCGTGTCGTCCGCTTTCCTCGGACGACAAACCGATTTCCTGAGCCCGGTAAACATTCTGAGCACAAAACCGGCGCCCCGAAGACGCCGACTAACGGCGATCGGCGCCGAAGGCCAACCTCAAATCCAGAGTGTCTGAATATTCAGCGTGAATATTCAGCGATTAATCAGCTGATTACTTGTCGTGTCACTCTTTTTGGACAGCGTAGATTGTCTGAAACGTGGCGATGTACAAGGTCCCGTTGGCGGCGACGGGTGTCGCTATTATCGGGCTGTCCAAGTCAATCGTCGCCAGAACGTGCTTCTGTTTTGTGGCGGCAAAAACTCGCAGTTTGCCCGACTTGGTGCCGACGTAGACCTTGCCGTCAGCCACTAACGGCGAACTCAGGTTGGGTACTCGCGTTCTCTCGACCCAGTATGGCTTGCCTGTCTCCGCGTCAACGCAATGGATGTTCCGTCCAAAATCATTGATGAAGACCAGGCCGTTGGCGATGGCCGGTGTCGAAGCGCAGTGATCGGTGAGTTCGTAGGACCAGATCAGTCCCGTCTTGGTCTTGTCGCCCTCACCGGTGGCATCGATACACTGCAACCACGCTTGACGCTTACCCCACCAAATGTCGCCGCCGCCGGCCACGTAAAGGCGGTCCCTATAGAAAACGGGCATGCCCATGATTGTACTCGGACTCTCCCGCCGATTACGCATGAATTGGTGAACGCCCTGTTTAGGCGATGTTGGATCACCATCAAACCGCCATTCTCGCTTGAGAGTCTGAGTGGGTCCGGTCGGTGTATTCGGGTCGAGAGGTGCGAAGCCGTAACAGACGCCATCGCCGCCGCAAAAGAAAATGCGCCGGCCACTCGGCAAAGTTCCCAGCGACGGAGACGACCACGTGCAGTGAAATACTCGCGGTCCGATTCGCTCTCCGTCCAGAGCAGCGAGACGACCCGTTCGTTTGTCGATTACGATCAGGCTCGGCGCATCGGGCGATGGAATACCGCTATGGACTCGGTCCACTCCGTTGCTCGTGTTCAAATACAAGAACGGCCCGTCGATGAGAATCGAACTGCTCGGCGAATCATGCGGATGAACCGACAATTCGGACGGCATGTCAAATATCCATACAATGTCTGCGTCGTAGTCGGCAAGCTCAAGAGGTGTCGAGCCGGCCGGAACCATGTGGCGGCCTTCGTCCTGGTACGGTCCGTCGTTCCCGTCGGCAAGTCCATTCAAATCCAGGCAGACTACCTCGGCGCGGTTTGTTACCACGTAGACGCGATCGCCGTCGATTGTGGCCGGCGAACATATTCCGCCGGTCTTCCAGTCAAGGTACTTGCGATCTTCGAATCGTGGTACGACCAGCTGCCAGCATCGTTGACCCGTTTGTTCGTCAAGACAAAGCAGGACTCCGCGATTCCCTTGATGTCGTGAATCGCGTGGCTGTCCATTATTCGTGCCGATAATCACTTTGCCTCCACCGACAACCGGCGTGGAATTGGTTTCCGTCCCTAGAGCCGCTGTCCAACGCACATTCCGACCCGTGCTTGGATCAAACGTCTCCGGTAGCCCGGTCTCGACTGATACCATGTTCCGAGTCAAACGCTCGCCCCACTGAGGTCGATCGTCCGCCAGAACGGCAGCAGCGGGCACCACCAAGATAAACCAAACTGTCAACGAAGAGATTCCCGCCAAGCCTCGTACTGCGACCACGGGCCGGTTCCCCTGATACAACTCGTTTCTCGGTAACTCATCCACTGATATTTGCATTCCTCGAACTCCCCGTAGTATTGCCACTCCACGCGCTCAACGTCCCCATTCCGTTCTTCCAGCCAATGAAACAAGCCGACTGCAAAAATCGCGTTGGTCACCGTAGTGAGCAAGATCTTACGCATCGTCGGTTCTTGCCATCCATGAGCCGAATCGCTTGTGCCAAGGCACAGCTTGCCCGCGGGAGCACAAAAACAACCCAACCTCTGCACTCATGACAGGCTGACGGAGTTGTTTGATCCGACGTAAAGCCACGCCATCCCTGAGAACTTCTTCCTTCTTAACGGTGGCTCGACTTGAGCATCTGTTTGAACCAGGCTTCGTAAACTCCGGTGAGTGTTGTGACCATGTCGGGTTGCTGAACGGCCAGGTTCGCCGTCTCGGACGGATCGCTCCCTAGATCAAACAACTCAACCTCACCCCTCACCGAACGTAACTTCCAGTCGCCGCGACGCAATGCCCATTCGTCTCCATCCTTGCACCAGAACAGAGTGCCATGGTGAATACTCGACGTGCCCGTCAAGAGCGGCATCAGGCTCTTACCATCAAACATCTCTCTTGGCGGCTGCCGGCTGCCGACTGCTTCGAGGACCGTGGGAAGAATGTCGAGTGAGATAATCGGCGTGTCGCACGTGCGTTTACCAGCGAACCTTGCCGGCCAGCTAACGATGAACGGTGTGCGGATTCCACCTTCCTGCAGACTTCCCTTGAAGCCGCGCAGGGGACTGTTGTTGGCGCTCATCGCTCGTGCTCCACCGTTGTCGGTCAGGAAGAAGAGCAACGTGTTGTCGAACAGCCCTTCCTGCTTCAGTTTGTCGACCACGCGGCCCACTCCGTCATCCAGGTGTTTCAGCATGGCCATCAGAATGACCCTCTCCGGTGTGATACCGGGAAATCTCCGCCGGTACTCGTCGATCGTTCCGTCCGGTGCCTCCGGTGGAGCGTGCACGGCATTGTAAGCAAGATACAGGAAGAATGGTCGCCGCTTATGTTTATCCACGAAGGCAACGGCTTCTTCCGTGAGCCGGTCGGTCAAATATCCCTTGTCGCTGATTCGTTTCTTGTTGCGGTAAATCGGACCCTTGAATTTGCCACCGCTATCGCTCCCCAGGTCGAAGTAGCTGTGTCCACCACGACCCATAAACATGTAGCATTCGTCGAATCCCCGATTCAGGGCGTGCCATTTCAATTCAGGATAGTCATCGTCCAGGCCAAGGTGCCATTTGCCGATCGCCGTCGATACGTATTGCTTGGGCAAGAACGATGGAAAGATCGGAAGACGAGGATCAAATCCGCGACCGCCGTCGCCGGCCGAGTAGATGCCAACTCGCTGTTGATAACGGCCGAGCATCAAGCCGGCTCGAGTCGGTGAACAGACGTGCCCGCTCGTGTAGCCCTGTGAAAAGACCACGCCGTCACCCGCCAGAGCGTCCATGTGTGGCGTTGAAACTTCCGGAGGATGGTGTGGATTCAGACTGATATCCGCGTAGCCCTGGTCATCGGTCAGGATCACCACGATATTCGGCAACGATGTGCAACCGGCCTTCGTAACCAACGCCCCAACACAGAAGGCGGTTCCGAAAAGAACGTAGTAGCTGAGTCTGGATTTCATTTGTTTCGTCCTGTAGGGCGTAGACCGTAGGGCTCACAGCGTGGAACCATCGTACCCCGACCCTGCGCCACCGTGCAAACCTGTACCGGCAGTTTTTGTTGAGCGGGTATCGCTCCGCCGCCCGCTTTGTCTGTCGACGCGAAGCAAGACGTCCCGTTCGTGTCGTCAATACGGTATGATAGATGCTCCGGCTTTCAGTAACGACACGAGGGAGTTTCTCGATGATTCTGCAAAAGTCCTTCCGCTTCGTCTGCCTGGTCATTCTCTGCACGTTTCTTGGAGGATCGTCGTTCTGTTCTGCTCAGAAGCCGCGGCTGGCGCCGACAAAAAGCAACGTCCCTTACGACCAGGCGGACCCCGCTCAGAAACTTGACGTCTACCTGACGGAATCCGACAAACCGACACCGGCGATCGTTTTCATCCACGGTGGTGGGTGGCGTGCGGGATCGAAGAAAGGAGTGCCGGCCTGGCTCTTGTCGTCTGTCGAGGACGGTTGGTTATCGGTCGTTTCGATCGAGTATCGCTTCACCAGTGTCGCTTCCCATCCAGCCCAGGTGAACGACTGTTTGCGGGCTATTCAGTTTGTGCGTCGACATGCTGAAGAGTGGAAAATCGATGCACGCCGAATCGGAGTATCAGGCGGGTCGGCAGGAGCCCACCTGTCGTTGTGGGTGGCATTGCACGATGATGTCGCGGACCCGAAAGCGACCGACCCGGTTAAACGTCAATCATCACGCGTGGCATGTGCGGTCAGTTTCGCGGGGCCAACCGACTGGTCTCTGTTGGGCGTGATTAAGCACGGGCACCCAGCCTACCGGCAGTTACTAGGTTATGAACCCGGGACGCCGGCCGACGAAATGGACGCCAAGGCTAAGGAAGATGTTTCGCCCATTACATTTGTCAGTTCTGACGATCCACCAATCCTGTTGCTCCATGGGGACAAAGACTCGACAGTGCCGATCGAACACTCGCGGCGATTACTTGAACAGCTGAAGGGCAAGCACGTTCAATCAGAACTGATCGTTGTCAAAGGCGCCAATCACAGCGTCGCTGGTGCTGGACCACACGTCACTCAACGCGCCGCCGAATTCGTAAAGGAACACCTGAAGTAGTGCGAGGGAGAGAGATTATGATCCGATCGATGACTTGTGCTTTCTTGCTTGGCACGTCCGTGGTTCGAGCGGCGGAAGTCCAACCAAACATTGTCTTTGTAATGGCTGACGATATGGGTTGGGGCGAGACCGGTTACCGGGGACATCCGGTTCTAAAGACGCCGAATCTGGATGCCATGGCCTCGAAAGGCCTGCGCTTCGACCGGTTTTACGCCGGTGACCCGGTCTGTTCGCCGACACGCGCCAGCGTACTGACCGGGCGTTCGCCAGACCGCTGCGGCGTTTTGAGTCACGGGTATGCACTGCGTCTGCAGGAAAAGACGATTGCTCAGGCGTTGGCTAAAGCAGGCTATGTGACGGGCCACTTCGGCAAGTGGCATTTGAACGGCTTGAGGGGGCCCGGTGCTCCGATCCTCCGGGGAGACCCATTCAACCCGGGCGTTTTTGGTTTTGATGAGTGGTTGTCCGTTACGAACTTCTACGACGTCAACCCACTCATGAGCCGTGGCGGCGAAATCGAGTCTTTTTCGGGCGATTCGTCCGAAATCGTGGTCGCCGAAGCGGGTCGATTTCTGGATAAGCACTTCCGAGGCTCAAAACCGATGTTTGTCGTCATCTGGTATGGAACACCTCACTCGCCGTTTCGAGCTTTGCCCGACGATGCCGCGGCGTTCGCCCAACTCGATGAAAACTCGGCAAACCACTACGGTGAATTGGTTGCAATGGATCGCAGTATCGGCGCATTACGCAAGAAGCTACGAGATCTTGGGATTGCCGACAACACTTTGCTGGTTTTCTGTAGCGACAACGGTGGGCTACCCAAGATTACACCGGAAACGGTCGGAGGATTGCGCGGATTTAAGGGGTCTGTTTATGAGGGAGGCCTTCGAGTGCCGGGAATCATCGAATGGCCCGCTACGATTCAACCCCGTGTCACTCAATTTCCTGCCTGCACAATGGACCTTTTTCCCACGGTCGTCGATCTGCTTGATCTGCCGGACGACGTTCTGGTGCAACCGATTGACGGGATCAGTTTGAAACCGTTGTTCAAGGGGGAGATAGGCGACCGAAAGAAGCCAATCCCTTTCCGCTTCGGCCAGAAGACAGCCTTGGTCAGCAATCGCTACAAAGTACTTAGCGAAGATCGTCGCAAGGGTAGCTATCAACTATATGATCTTGACAGCGATCCTCGCGAGTCGCACGATCTGAGTTCAACAAGGCCGGAGTTGTTCCAGTCACTCCTGAGCCAGCTAAGGGCCTGGAATACGGAAGTCGAGGCGAGTTTTGCCGGTCGTGATTACCCGGAAGGCAAGGTCACGCCGGCGGATCCGGAGCCGCGCTTCTGGTATGACACGCCGGCATATCAGCCGTACCTGGACCAGTGGAAGGACCGCTGGGAATACCGTTCGCGACTGCAGTCTCGCGGTCGTAAAGGACAGCGGAGGTAGCCGTCTGTTTCCATGGCGACGCGGGGCGCCGTCCCTCGACTCGCCCTAAGTCGATCGACTCGTCCTGGAACTCACAGGAGCCAACTATGAGACTGCACATTCTCGGCATCACGATTGTCTGCACCATTTTGTTCTTGGCGCCTGTCGTGGCGGCGGCGGGGACGGACAAGACGCTTGTGGCCTGGGTGCGACTTGAGAATCTCGATCAGCGAGGCGGCAGTGTGCTGACGATCCAGAGTGGTGACCAGTTCGACGGAATCGTGTTTGGCGAACTGGTGACTCGGAGATGGATGGCAGGCAGCAACTTCTTTCGTCGAACAGAGAGAAACCAGGACGATTATGCGCCGGAAACGGCCGACGTCATGACGACGGTTGCCATTGCCGTTGTCTATCAGGGCCACGAGATTCGCGTTTACCGCAATGGGCGCCTTTACGCGACGCACCAGGCCAAGAACATTGACTTGATCGACAGGGAAGAGAATATCGCTGTGTTCGGTTTGCGGCACGTGGGTGCAGCGACCGGTGGCCACTTTTCCGGAGCGATCGACGATGCACGAGTATACGACGTGGCCCTTAGTGTCGACCAACTTCGGTCGTTGCAACCGAATCGCGAGTCTGATATCGCGCCCCATGCCTGGTGGGATTTTGAAGGCAGTGTCGTACGTGACCGGGCAGGTCACTTCGCCCACAGCCAAATGTCCGGAGGCGCCAAACTGGACAGAGGCCAACTGGTGCTCAAGAAAGATTCTGTTCTGATCGCCGCACACTCGGAAGAGGCGGCAAAGAAGGCCATCGCCGGACATGTTCCCGCGCCACCCTACGTCCAGGAAACTCCGGCGATGCCTGACGACATCCCACCCCAATGGCTTACGTACCATCTTGCTCACCCCGGTCCCGGTGTCGGCATGCCCGGCGATCCGAATTGTGCTTTTTATTACAAAGGTCGCTATCACCTGCACTACATCTACCGGAATAAACACGGATTTGCTTTTGCCCATGTATCGAGCTCGGACATGGTCCACTGGAATTGGCATCCGACAGTGTTGGTCGGTCCGAATACGGGGCACGGCATGTTCAGCGGGACCGGTTTCTTCACCAAGGAGGGACAGCCGGCAATTATCTACCACGGCCAGGGGGCCGCGAAGAACTTCATCGCGTTGGCCCTGGACGACAACCTGGACGAGTGGACGAAACCGGTTGCTGTCGTGGCAAGAACGGCCGATGGAAAAGACGTTGCGATGCGGTACTGGGACCCGGATTGCTGGCTGAATGGCGACACGTACTACGCCATTTCCGGGGGTGGACCACCACACTTGATCAAGTCTCCGGATCTCAAGCACTGGTCGTCACTTGGACTCCTGCTACACGATAACATGCCGGACCTGGGAATCAGTCGGGACGAGGATGTCTCGTGTGCCAATATGTTCAAAATCGGTGACAAGTGGATGCTGCTCTGTATCAGTCACAAGCTGGGTTGCCGCTATTACCTGGGCAAGTTCCGTGACGAAAAATATTTGCCCGACTTTCACGCCATGATGAACTGGAAGGAGTGGAACTTCTTCGCGCCCGAATCACTGTTGGCCGCTGACGGCCGACGTGTGATGTGGGCCTGGTGCCGAGTTGAAGGCGCCCAGTCTGCCATTCAGTCGCTGCCTCGCGAATTGAGTCTTCCCGATGATGGCGTACTTCGGATGAAACCTCTGCGTGAACTCGAGTCATTGCGGTTTGGCCACGAAAAAGTGAATAACCTCGTCGTTCGGAATGGCGAAAGCCATCTGTTGCAAAACATCAAGGGCGACAGGGTTGAATTGAACGTAACCATTTCTCCGACCGAAGCGACTGCGTACGGAATACGAGTCTTCTGCGATGAGCAAGGAAACGGTTTTCCCGTAACGATCCGGCCTGAAAGCAAGTCGTTTGCGATGGGCGATATCGAGCCGCCATTCACGTTGCAAGCGGACGAAGAACTGCGAATGCGCGTGTTCTTGGATAAAGGAATGGTGGAAGTGTTCTTAAACGATCGACAGGCCGCCGTTTACATGGCCCCGCACCTGCCTGAAGACGTCGGTATCCGACTGTTCAGTCAGGGTGGCGATCTTAGGGCGGATGTCGAGGGCTGGAAGATGCGATCGATTTACGGGAAGTGACGCCGAGTGGTCACCTGTTTCTACACGACGATCCGCAGGGGAAGACGCTGGATGGCATTGTGCCCTGACTTGGCGAACGGTCGTGGCATGGGCTGAGCGATACCGTTGTCGTCGATGGTGCGGCAACGGACGTGGTAGTCGCCCACAGGGAGTGTGTCGACCAACGCGGCCCAGTGCACGATTGTGTCGCGCAGCGGCCAGCTATGCGGCTTGCCCGTAGTCGGATCGACCTGGCTTGGAACAGGAGGTAGTTTGCCGCCAGGCAGGTTTCCTCCCCAGTCCGTTGGTGCCGGCAGCATTTCGGCATCCTGCCAATCGGCGGTCGCGAAATAGGGATCGTCGGAAGGTAAACCGGTTCCTGCCGGGCATACCCAGTACTGCACCTTGGCCAAACCGGACATGCCGACTTGAGCGACGCCTGTTATGGGGGTCCGTTGTCCGGCCTTGGCCTCGCGCGGCATGTGGATAAATCGTGCGCACGTCTTCAAATGGCTGACCGTATCGTTATTTTTTTCGGCGTACGTGTCATTCGCTTGAAAGCTGTTCGTTAGCGTCACTCGCTGTAGCCACTTTGTCGACTTGTTGCCGTACGCATCGGGAACCATCATTCGCACAGGAGCGCCTTGCTTGGGCGAAAGCCAGCGGTCGTTGAGTTTGTAACAGAGGATGACCGGTTGTACGCCTGGTGGATCCTCGAGCACACGGCCGATCGGCAAGGAACCCTGAAACATCTGTTCCGGGTCATCGTTATGAAAACCGTGGTAGAACACGCGACGGACGTTGGCTTTCGGCCGAGTCATCCAAATGACGTGCCTCAAAGGAACTCCTTCCCAGAGGCCCATCCCGCAAGGTCTGCGCCCGTTAGTACAGGACATTACGTGGAGGAATCGCACGGCGTGTTCCCGGGCCAGGTCCATGAGCCCGTCGAAGTTCAGTGCAGTCCCCGCGGCGATCGACAGTGGATGTTCGACTTGAGAATTGCTGTCAGGATCCGCGACAACTTCCAGATTCCAGGTGTCGCGAGTCAGCCCGACCGCTCGACGTTTTTCGGGCGACAGCGTATGCGGCTTTGGATTGCCTCGACCATAGATCGTAAATTCTTCTTCCGGAGTCAGGTAGTTTAATTCTGCCACCACCTTGACAAGTGCCGCATGGGCACTGTCGGGATCGGACGCCCGAGCCGGCTCGGTTGCAAGTGCCGCCACGCCGACGCCCGCCGTACCGGCCGACGCGAGTTTCAGAAAGTACCGTCGGGTGACCGCCGCATGTTGCTGGGCGACTTGTTTCAGATCTGTCATCGGAAGTAAGCTCCTTTCCGGCCTTTTTGTATCCGGTTGTCAGGCGTTACGACGTCAGTCCATTATTCGTCGGCGCCGAAACGATCGCAGGGAATCGTGATTTGTCATTGGCTCTGTCCCATGCATTGCACGGTTCCGTCAGCCAGACTGACATAAAGGCGCCCATTCGCCAGCGCGATGCCGTCCCAAACAGGCGGAGCGTCCAGTTGATACTCGGCAAACGCGGATCCATCCGACGTCGAGACGGCCAGCAAGTGGCCGCCAAGACTTCCGTCGTACGCGGCCGCATACGTCTTGTGCGAAGGGTCGTCGAATGCCATCGGTTCGCCGGCCAGAAACAGAATGTTACCGGACACTGCCATGGCTTTGCCGGTCATCGGAATGAAACGTCGCCACAGTTCCTTACCGGTCGTTTTCCCTCGACCCTTTCCGCGTTTCTTCTTCGTGACGTTCGACTCAATCTGGGACGTGCTTGCGGATAACGTGTAGCCGTTGCGACGGGGATCAAAGTAGGAATGGTTGGCATAGAGTGGAAAGCCCACGACCGTGTACGCTGTCTGGCCGTCGCTGACCAGAATATCTCCGGCCGATCGTTTGGCGATCGAGGAACCGACACTCCAGCACGTTCGATGTTGAGGTTCTCCGTCAAGAAAACCTCCGGACGGAATGATGTGCGTGCCCGGGTCGGCATCGGCGAGGCTGAGATCGAACGCCTTGTGGCGCAGATAAAGGTGTTTTCCGTCTGTCACCATGATGTCGTTCTTGAATCCGGCGTCTCCTCCGGTCGGAAACCCGTCGCTTTCTGTGAACGGACCATAGAACGACCGGCTCTTTATCAGCTGCCCGGTGCGTGGTTTGAGTGCGTAGAGGAAGATCCCTCCATCCAGAAAGGAGTTGCGCCCTGCCGCATAATAGAGCGTATTGTCCAGTACCAACACGCTCCCCGAAACGGGCCAGGCGGACTCCAGTTGTCCCATAGCGCCGATCAGGCGGTCAGGCAGGTCCCTGAACCGCCACACCAGCTTTCCGTCCGAAGCGCGCAGACAATAGGCCCATCCATCACGCGACCCGAATAGCAGCAAGCCCTGATGATAGGTGGGCGGCGAATCGATCCGGCCATCGGCCGTAAATGTCCAATCGGTTTTCCCCGTATCTTGGTTCAGAGCATACAGAGTGTGCGCGGGAATATCACTCACGAACATCCTTCCGGCTGCCACCGTGATCGCGCTTGGTTGTGTGGCAATGCGGGTTTTCCAAAGCACCGACATCTTCGGAGCAATGGAGATTCTGGAGATGCCGCTGCGTGCGCCGTCATGACGATAGGCGGGCCAGTCGCCGGCGGAAGCAATGTCCTCCGATCCCGGGACCGTCCCGAAGGCTGGTCCACGTTCCAGACGCGGCGAGCGCACCACGTCAATCCGTTGATTGGAGGTCGTCAACGTCGGCCTGGCCGCCGCATAGGCATTCATGCCCTGGAACATGGCGCCCGTGCTGCACTGGCATGAGAAAGGAGTTGAATAGACGAGTCCATTGGCCGGCAGAATGCCCGTACCACATCCGCCTCGCGCCCAGTGGTTCGGAAACTCTTGACTCGACCCCAAGTCCAGGAAATCGGCGCCGCCCGTCTTGCTGTTGATGTAAAATCGCTCCGTGATCAAATTACGGTAACACCGGTCATGTCCCATCGGGCCGGTCATTCTTTGGACGATCTTCTTGATGACCTGTCCGGTTTTGACATCCAGTTGCGTGGGATTGTGTCCGCCTACCCAAAGCGTTCCGTCCACATAGAAAATGTCGGACGACGATTCATAGTTGCTCACGGCCTGTGCTTGCCATAGCTGCGTCCCATCCTTCAGAGAGTAGGCGGAAACCGTGTTGTTTGCGTTCGGCGCCGCACGTGTCGCCGAAGCCCCTTCGACGGCAAAAACGGTGTCCTCCGTGATGACGACCGTGTTCGGCATCGTTCCCGGCGTCTTCGAGTCGTGTCCAATCGCATTAAGGATGGGTTTTTCGTTATGCCAGAGAGCCTTACCGTTCCGGCTGTTGACACAGTACAATCCGTCCTCTGCCTGGTACACGGCGTAGTCACCCTTGATGGCAAGCGAGCCGGCCGTGTAATTGGTGATGTTGTCGACGGACCAGACCTTGTTACCCGTGTCGGCGTCAATTGCCAGAATCGCACTGACCGGATGAGGCTTGTCCTTGATCTCGGGCGCGTAGCCGCGACGAAAACCGGATCCATAGAAGGGGCCTGCAGGGTCAGTGCCCTCAACAAACGGTCTTCCTTTGAGCTTGACGATGTTGTACGCGGCCGTGCTAAATCGATCACCCACGTTCAGAAACAATAGCCCTTGATCGTAGGCAACTTCTTGGGTCGGCGACGTATTGTCGTACGTCCTCAGCAATTCGCCCGTTGCGGCATCCAGCGCCGAGACCGGTCCCTCCAGGTCGAGTGTGCAATAGAGCGTGTCGCCGGCAACGACCATTCGCCGCTGCTGCTGAACAGGCTGGCACTTGATGTACATCGTCAGCGATTCCCAACGTGCGATGTCATGCGTCCAGAGCGGCATTCCATTAAAGGCATCTCGGGCGACGATTTGAAACGTGGCCGGTAGGAAGGGGTTGTCGGGTGGCGAACTGTCCTGGATGGCAAACAGTCGGCCATTGCCCGAAACCAGGCTGGCCACGGTCGGAATGCCCATGTGGGACCGGCACCAGATCGGTGTATCGACCCACTGAATATGGCGGGGCGGTCCAGCCAACCGGTCCTTTGCAACGCCGTTATTGTCCGCCTTGTTAAGGTACTGAGGCCAGTCGTCAATTCCATCGGGCCACTCTTTGACGATCTTCTTGCCGCGCACGATTAATGCGCCGAGCGGGGCGAGCACACGCATGGCCTCTTCCCTCGAGACGCTTCCCAAAGAGTTGGCCACGATCAAGTTGACAATATTGTCGCCGTAGGGGAGCTGCTTGCCGTTGTATCTGGCCACAGACACCGGGCCATAGAGGCGTTGGGATTGGAGGTAGATTCTGGCCTTGGCTACATTGTTCGCATCGGTGTCGAGTCCCTGGACAAGGTAGCTAGTGTTGAGTCGCATCGAGGCGGTATCCCGGCCGTCTCCGCAATCAAGGTGGACCACGATTCCACCTCGGATCCCGCTGCTGCGAACTACATCTGCCAGATCACCGACGCCCGGACTCTGCAAGGACAGTGCGATCCAGATAGCCAGGAATCCCGTATGTCTCATGTCGTGCTCCCTTATCGCACAGCTCAGACGATATGTTGTTGATGCAAAGACGCGGCTCGCCCATCCGCGAGTGATTGATGAGTTGCATCGTGAGTTCTAACCGACGGCTGCCGTGAGACGCGTTGTCCCGACCCGTCTAGAATCAACAAATGGCGTTTAACGAGCCTATCATCCCACACGCCCGGCCCGCCTACAACGCCCGTCGTATGGAGAACTGAACGCTGGCCTCGCTGCTGCCTGAGTTCTTCAACTTGAGGATCAGCACGATCTTCGATTCATCGACGACCTGAGCCTGACGATTGAGCAGGTAGATCTCGTTCTTCTTCAATGTCGAGACGACATTCTCGTGGACGTCGTGGCCGTCATAGGTGACGGAAACGTCCTCGACCGACGTCAACGATCGACCGAGATCGTCGACACGCAGAAGGAACTGACCCGGCCGGTCGATGAACCTGGAAATATCGAGTTCCAGGCGAGCTTCCCGATCTTTGAACGCCTCTGGGCCTGCCCGGCCACATGTGGTCCACGTCGGTGCCGATTTCTTTCCGGGAACCTGCCCCTCGACGATCCCTGGATCGTGACCGGATCCAGCCGTCGTTTCATACAGAAATCGATTGTCTCCCTCCACGAAGTAGGCAAAGAAGTTTCGTACAATTGGTTCGTTTACGTGGCGCGTGATGCGCAAGGCGAGTCGCGTCACGGTGACCGGATCAAACATCACGACGCGTTTGCGGCCGACCGCCGTTCCGCGGTTGAGATCCACCCACTGACCGTCAACGGTTCTTCCTTCCACGACGAATTCACGAATCCGATGGCCTTGGCGGTAATCCTCCATGATCATGAACTGGTTGACTCGTGTTGGCCGGTCAAACGCAATGGTATGCACGGGCCCCCGGCCTGACGTTCTACCCAATGGATGTTGAAAGCGCCGAGTCAGTTCCTTGCCGTACTGTTTGTACAATGCCATGTCGTCGTCTGGGATCAGTCCATCCGTGTTCGGTGTGCTGTTCAGCAGCAGCGTGGCGCCTCGTCCCACCGACTGGTAATAGACGCGAAGCAACTGCTCAAGGGATTTGCGGTGTTTTTCTTTTTCGGGGCTCCAGAACCAGTGGTGATCGTAGAGCGTGGTGTCACATTCCAGGCCTGCCCATGCATCGCCATCCGGATCACTGTGAACGGCCGTCGAGACCCCTGTCGCCAGGTCTCTACTCTTGAGCGTATTCCATGCGGGATAGGGAGCGATACCTGCTTCGTTTCCTACCCAGCGAAGATTGGCGTTCTTGCCTTGAAAATATACAACACGATCGCCGGCGAACTTCTCGAGTACGCTGTCCAGAGGAACGTAACAACTTCCGTCAAACCAGAGTTCAATAATGATGTCGCGGTGCCGAGCAAGTACCTCGGCCCACTGTGTCTGCAGCACTTTGTTGTACGCTTCCTGGCGAGCCGGGTCGCGCGTTCGGCCGCCCGATCCGATGCCCGCGCCCCACTGGTCATCGCCCGGATAGATGTACATTCCCAGTTTGAGGCCGTGACGCCCACATGCTGCGGCCACCTCGTCAACCAGGTCTCCTCGTCCTTGTTTCCAGGCGACGTGAGCGACGCTGTAATTGGAGGTCTTGGTTTGCCACCAACAAAAGCCACCCGTGTGCTTGGCTACGAGCAGGATTTCTTTTGCGCCCCAGGCGAGCGCGGCCCGGCACCACTGGTCGACATCCAGTTGCGACAGCTTGATGTCCCGCAGGTCGGTCGAGTGGTTGTCGTATTCTCGGCCCTGCCAAGTGCACGGGTCAAGGCAGACAAACATGATCCGTTCTTGCTCGTGATAGGTATACTGGGCGGCCGTCGGCCTGGCCAGGAGGACCTGCCCTTTCGTTGGTTCCTGACCGACTGCCGTCCCAGTCACGGAACAAAGCCTAACCGTGGCAACGACGGCAATGGCGATTTCGAGGCATTGCTTGCGACTGAGAATGAACATCATTCGAATCCTTGCTCGTGGCGGTTTACAGGAACGGGCGACGAACTGCGTCCAGACCGGGCCCGTCGCCCTTTCGTTGCGAGGCATCCGGCGTGTGCGGTTACGGCGATCGTCCAACCTGATGGACTAGTGACTAAGCATTCTTCCATTTGCCGTTGGTAAAGTCAGGAATCTGCTGTACGGTGCCTCCTTCGGCGAGCGACTTGCCGGAGAGAGGAATGATCGAGCTCCATGCGGCCGCGTCAGAGACGTCAATCGGGGGCGGCCCGCCACGGCGAATACTATCGAGGAAGGCGTAGATGACGAAGAAGTCGGCGCCCCCATGCCCGGACCCTGCCGCTCGTTCGGAAAGGTCGGCCCATAGCGGATGTTCAAACTCCTCAGCATACTTTTCCTGCGGATCCCAGCTCTTGCCGCCGGAACGTCCCTCAATCCAGATGCTTTTCAAACGTGAGTCGTAACAGCCCTTCACGCCCTGCAACGCGTGATAGGGTCCGGCCATTGGACGGGCTGAGTACATGTCGAACCGTTGGTCAATCAGCACGCCTTTGGCTGTCCGAATCAAGACGTTGGTCGAGTCGGCAAGCTTGAAGTTAACTTTTCGCGCCGGGTGATCGGCCGGGAACCGCCTGGCAACATAGTTTTCGATCGAGTCGCTTCGGCTCGCCACGGCCGTCAGCGTTGCAAGCCGGTCGCCTCGATGGATGCCGATGCATTTCGCCAGAGGGCCGAGATCGTGCGTCGGATAGAGATTTCCGGCATAGTCACGGGCCATTTCTCCGCGCCACGTGAGCTTTCCGTCACCATCGAATGCTAACGCCCGACAATCGTGAACGTAGCCACATTCGGCGTAGGTAATGTCTCCCAAAAGACCCTCTTCCACCATTCTGCGGACCATCAACAGGTGTTGCCAGTAACAGCAATTCTCTGAGAGCATGTAGATGCGCCCCGTCTGCTCCTGTGTACGAACCAGATCCCAGCACTGGTCGAGCGTCATAGCGGCAGCAACTTCGCTGAGCACGTGTTTACCCGCCCGCATCGCGGCAATACAGATTTCCGCGTGCAATTGCATGCCGGTCGCGCAAATGACCGCGTCCAGGTCCTCGCGCTCGCACATCCGCAGATAGTCCTTGGGGCCTCGTGAATATCCCTCCGGTTTTCGTTCACGTTCCTTTTCAATCATACCGAGGGCCCTATTGAGATTGCCCTGCTTGATATCGCAAAGAGCCGGCACTTCGACACCGGCCTGAAGGGCAAGTCGTAGTAGGTGTGTTCCTCGGCCCCCGACCCCCACGACACCAAGACGGATAGGTTGGGACTTCTGTTGAGCGACCGCGGTGGGCGCCAGCTGAGCCACGAGCCCAGCGGCAGCACCCAGTCGCAGAGCATCACGGCGATCCATCTGCTTCTTCGTCATGACGAACTCCTTGGATAACCGATGACTTCCGGTAACCGACCAATTGTCTCGTGACCAATTGTCTCATGACCAACGGGCGATTGCACGCCCGGCCGCTTCACAATTGCCCGCTCGAACGATTCCCTCGCGTGCTCATGCGGATTCGCGGGCGACCGGCTGCAGAGCCGTCGGTCGGCCACGTGTTGCGAGAGAATGCCATGCGTTGCGTCGGAAAGAGGATCACCCGTGCTTACTCTACCAATAAAACGTGCCCTGGCAGAACGGTGCGTTTCCTCGCATCTGCCGCGACTTACGGACCATTTGGAAGAACTTCATGGATAACCCTTGCCAATGGTGTCGAATTCCGCCTTCCCCCTTTTCTTTCATCCTCGCGGCAATCGATGTATATTTCTTTCTGGAACGAGCGTTTCCAATGAGGAATTTCGCGACTGGCGAACGCAGAACGGGCGCGGCGGAGATTTTCTGGTCTTCTCGGACGTCAAGCGAATGGTTCTCAATCCACCCGATACCTTCTACCTGTGATTGTCCGCCGGCGGGCGGTAAACTTCCATGGGAAGGCCCCTCTTCACATCCACTAAGTGACCGGGGTTCCTTCACCCTCGACGAGGAAAGGCCTGCACGAATGAGAGTAACTGTTGCGATCCTTGTTGTCACAGCATTTTGCAGCGGAGCACGAGGCGCACGGGTCGAGGACATTCTTGCCCGATCGGGTGTCCAGGGCGGCTTGATCGTTGTGCTTGGTTGCGACGACCCTGGTTACGTGAACGGTTTGGAGGCCGGCAGTGCCTTTCTTGTGCAAGGACTCGATTCGGACGCCGGGAAGGTGAGCCGAGGCAGGGTGGCCGTCCAGAAGGCTGGGACCTACGGGCGCGTCTCTGTCGAGTTGTTCGACGGAGTGAACCTTCCGTACGTCGACAACCTGGTGAACCTGCTCGTCGTAGCCGATCGCTCGTCGCGAGTGAGCGGAGATGAAGTTGCCCGGGTTCTATGTCCGGGCGGTCTGCTACTGGCCCACGACTCGAGTTTCGCCATTCCCGCTTCACTCACGTCCCGTCCAACGACCATTGACGGTTGGCGTGCTGCAGTCAAGCCCGTACCGACGGAGCTGGGAGAGTGGACACATTTTCTCTGCGGGCCGAACAACAACGCAGTGTCGAAGGATGCCGTCGTCGGGCCGGTTAGCGGTTTAAAGTGGACGTGCGGTCCGCTTTGGAGCCGGAGTCACGAATTCACCTCAAGTGTGAGCAACCTCGTCTCTTCGGGTGGGCGCGTCTTTTATGTCGTGGACGAAGGGATCACATCGGTCACAACTCAGGGGATTCCCGAACGCTGGGTACTGATCGCACGTGATGCTTTCAACGGCAAGGAACTCTGGCGGACGTCGCTGCCGGAATGGCGTTCTCGTTTGGGCCGAAATCGGGCACTGCGCGCAGTACCCCCTTCTGCCCAACGCAGCCTGGTGGCTGACGGGAACCGAGTCTTTGTCTCGCCAGGACTAGGTGCCGCCGTGATGGCGGTCGATTCGGCGACCGGCGAGGTCCGGGAGACGTATGAAGCGTCCAAAGACACTCGGGAATTTGTCAAGGTCGGAGACTCGCTTGTTCTCTATCAGGAGAAAGCCGGTGAGCTGCGGAGAGGTCGAATCGCTCGTCTGGATCTTAAAACGGGCCGGCAGCTCTGGTCGGCTCCCAGGGACCGTTATAAGGGCGAATCTCTGGCGGCGTCGAAACGTTTTGTGGTCTATCACAATGGCCAGACATTAGTCTGCCTGAATGGAGTCGATGGGTCCAGGCGTTGGACCGGCGAACCGTCGAGCTCCGGCAAGAGGACGAGCGGTCGGTCGACACAGGCAACCTATATTCTCCTGGACGATCTGGTGGTGGAAGGGTCCGGGAACGGGATCACGGTGCGTCATCTTAATACGGGCAAAGTGAAGTGGCGGACGAAGACCGGCGGCACAGCCATGCGTGGAAACGACTGTTTTGTTGCTCGCGGCCGCGTTTGGCACGCCGATGGCGATCGGATCGTTGGCTACGATTTGGAGGATGGGAGGCCGGTAGAATCAATTGATCCATCCAGTGTCGAAAGCCGTGGGCATCATCTCAGATGCTACAGGGCAAAGGCAACCGAACGTTACCTCATCACGCAATTTCGCGGCGTTGAATTCGTGAGCATTACGGGAGGTGAACACAGCCAAACTGACTGGACTCGCGGAGCGTGCTCGTTTGGCGTTGTCCCGGCAAACGGACTTTTGTACGTTCCCCCGAATCCGTGTTTCTGCTATCCGGGCGTGAAAATCCTGGGCTTGAACGCACTGGCGGGCAGGCGAGCGATCGACATTCCAATCCAAGGATCCGGGCCGGACCGACTGCAAACCGGACCGGCATTCGGAGTGCGCGCGGAGACTCATCCAATTCTCACCGATTCCGATTGGCCGACTTATCGACATGACGCGATGCGCCACGGTGCGACGCGTTGCCGGGTCGGAGAGAATGTCAGCAAGCGATGGGAGTCGAATCTGGGCGTGCAGTTGTCGCCGCCGGTTGTCGCGTGCGGGCAGGTCTACGTGGCGGCCAGGCACCGGCACACTGTTTATGCTCTGGACGTAGCGACCGGGGCAACGACATGGTCGTTTACCGCCGGTGGTCGCGTCGATTCGCCACCCACAATCTACACGCCGCCACGGTCGACTTCGTCGCAGGGGCCGTTATGCCTGTTCGGCTCGGCCGACGGATACGTCTACTGCGTCACTGCCGACCGAGGGCAACTTGTCTGGAGGTTTCGAGCGGCGCCGAGCGATCGCCGGATCGTTGTATTCGATCAATTGGAAAGTGTCTGGCCGGTGCACGGCAGCGTACTGCTGAAGAACGAAGTGGTCTATTGCACAGCCGGTCGGTCATCCATGCTCGACGGCGGCATATGGATCTACGGATTGAATCCATCGACCGGCGCTATCCTCTACGAGACGAACGTCAATACACTGTCGCGAACTCGCGTTGACATTCAAGGTCAACCGATCATTCCTTCGTATGTCATGGACGGAGCTCAGTCGGATGTTCTCGTCAGCGAAGGGGACGCGATCTATATGGGCCCGATGATGTTCGACCTGACGCTCCAGCGGCAGGCGACGCCTTATCTGATGGCCACGGGCGATGATCCGGTGGCATTAGACATATCGAGGGCCGACTACATTACTCTGAACAAGGAACTTCAGGACGGCGGGTATGAGTCGTACCGTAGCATTCACAAATATCAGGAGAAAGCCTGGCCGGAAATGACACGGGAATACAAATCACGATTTGGTGGATTCAACCTGGGCGATAGGAAGGCGGGAAGACATATCGCCCCGTCTTCAGGGTTCCTCGACGATTCGTGGTTCAACCGTACCTACTGGATGTATTCCGATAAGTGGCCCGGCTGGTACCATGCTCATCGGGGAGCCAAGACAGGGCAACTGCTGGTGGTTGGACGTGAGCGAACCTATGCATTGCAGTCTTTTTCGGAACGGAATCGACAGAGCCCTCTCTTTACACCGGGGAGTAAAGGGTACCTGCTTCTGGCCGATGCGAACGACAACGAACCGATCCTCGATTCCAAAACACGTGGCTCGACCAAGGGCCTCGGTTACACTCGCATGCATCCTCCCCTATGGCACGACTGGGTGGCGCTTCGGGTTCGCGGGATGGTTGAGGCCGGAGGGGTCTTGTTTCTGGCGGGGACGCCCGACGTTTTGCCCGACGGCGATCCGGCGGGCGCGCTCGAGGGGAGGCGTGGTGGCGTGCTGCGCGCCGCATCGGCCGCCGACGGCACCATTTTGTCCCAGCAAGATCTACAAGCACCGCCGGTATTCGACGGACTCGTGGCTGCTGCCGGGCACCTGTTCATGTGCACGGAGGATCATCGGGTCGTCTGCCTGGAAGAAACGGCCAAGGTATCAACGGCCGACCAGGACGCGGCGTTGGCTCGGCTGAGGTCGGAGCAGGTCGCGCGGCGCAAAATGAACAAACGGGCGGCCGAACGGCGGACGTTTGGGTCGTCGCCGCCCCGCGGACGGCCTTGATCATTCATCGGGACGTCACGGCCTCAGCGAATTCAATGATTGCCGCCCTGGCTCGCATGTCGAGCCCTGTTTGGGCCCGCAACGTGTCGCGGTTATTGCGTCGACTTGTCGGACGTCCCTTGAGCACGTTGCTTCAAGTACTCTGGAAGATCAAGATGAGACACGCCCTTGCTCCACCATTTCGGGGCCGGTTTCTGTCTTAACGTGTGTTCAAAGAACTCGAGCATGCGTACGGAATAGTCTCGCCGGTTCTCGCGCCGTGCCAGTCCATGGTTTTCGCCCTTGTATTGCAGCATGACTACCGGTTTTCGGAGCCGGCGTAGCGCATTGAAATACTCGATCCCCTGGTTCCAATCGACGGCCCCGTCCGCGTCATTGTGAAGGAGCAACAGGGGAGTGGAAACCTGGGGCGCGTAGTGGATTGGCGAGTTTCGCATGTAATCGTCGAGGTGTTCCCAATAGCCTCCCTGAAACCGACCCTGACTGCTCTCGAATATCGGTTGGTTCGCCGATCCGGAATTCCAGTAGATCGAGCTGTACATACTTACCAGATTCGTCAACGGCGCGCCCGCGACCGCCCCCTTGAATCGATTCGTCTGGGTAATGAGGAAAGCCGTTTGATAACCGCCCCACGAATGGCCGTGCAACCCAACGCGTTCCGAATCGACCACTCCGGTTTTTACCGCCGCATCAATCGCAGGCAGCACGCATCGAACGGCCGACAGGCCGGGATCGTTGATCTGGTAGGTGATGTCCGGCATGAGAACGGCGAAGCCGTTGCTGGTGTAGAGAGAGCGACTGAATCCGCCGATTCGCGGTGTCGAGTAAGTGTTCAGTCGGGACGAGAGTTTTTCGTAAATGTAGACGATGGTGGGATATCGTTTGCCTTTGCGGTACCCGGCCGGCAGGAAAAGGGCCGCCTGCAATTTCTTGCCCTGGGCGCTGGTGAAATCGACTAGTCGGGAACCGGACGACCACAGAAACTGCTCTTGCTGTTTGTTTGCATCGGTGATCTGTGTCTTCTTTTGGAATGTCGAATCGGTAACGTGGTAGTTGGCGAATTGTGTGCTGGTTTCTCTCGTAAAGAGATACACTTCGTCACGGCGGGCCTTGATCAGACGGCCGTACTGAGCGTCGTCCCATACCACCAATTCGACACCCGGTCGACCTGGTTTGATTCGTCCGATTCCTCCCTTCTTCGTCCACTCTCCATACACCGACACGTAGATATCATGATCCAAGTCGATGTCCCGTTGCTCCGGATCCAGGCGGAAGGGTCTGCGGTAACGGACCTTGTCCTTTCGGCCGTTTTCCGTCAGATTCGTTGCCTGTCCGCCGTCGGCCGGCACGGCCCAGATATCCCAGTCGTCATGGAGCAGGACGATCGTGCCATCCTTCGACCAGCCAATCGGCCTTATCGGAGGCTTTACCTGATTGTGATCGTCTTCGGTATCGACAAATGAGACCGGGAGATTCTTCGTGAGAGACCTTTTCTTGCGTTGAACGACATCGTAGGTGAAATAGTGACCATCTTCGTAGAACAGCAATCGACTTGCGTCTGGAGAGGATCCAAAATACCAACGGCACTTTTTCAGTGCCAGCCAACGCTCACCGCTACGAGGATCGATAACGTGAACGTCTCGAAATCTGCGGCCGTCGAGCGACCCGTCGAGTTTATAGGCTCTGTCGTCCACGCCGATCGCCCAGCGATGCCTGGCTGACATCACGACGGTTCGCAATTCGGCGGTCGCCAATCGCGTGAATTTTCCTGGCTCGATCTCATAGGAGCAGAGAAAACTGAAGCTCTTGTCGCTCTTCTCTTCCTTCTGTTGTTGGGACTGAAGTCGCTCGTCCTTCCAATGCCAGATAACGAGTTCCGGCGGCTTTTCATCGCTCTTTTTCGATGTCGCGGACTCCAGTTCCGTCTTCGGGTCTTTCGTCGCCGTCTTTCCGGTGTCTTTCTTGGGAGCTCTCTTGCTATCTCCTGGCTTCGCTTTGCGATCCTTCTTGCCGCCTTGCTTCTTATCTCGCGCCGAAACGTCTTTGGTCGCACCGGCCTTGTCGCCCTCTTTTTTTTCTGCTGCGTCTTTCTTGAGCGTGATGGCGTGAATACCAAACAGCAACAGCGTGCCGTCTTCGGACCATGTGGGTGCCCGACTGGGGCTGATGGTCATGTTTTTCGGGAAATCCTTGAGTTCCTTTGGATCAACCACAACCTTTTGGGGAGTTGCCCGGTCCAATTGTCTCCAGCCGATGGCGCTCAGCAACGGTTGTTCGAAACTGGCGTCTTCCACACTCTTCAATACGGTCAGGGCATCGCCTTTCTTGTTCCAAGTGAGTTTCGAGTACCTGGCCTTCCCTCCTTCGATCGGTCGTACGACGCCCGTACCGAGATGAAACAACTGAACACCGTTGCCTGCCTTGCCGGTAGCATCAATTACGACAGCCAGCCAAACTCCCGACTTGTTGAACGCGTACTCACTCACGTTGCCAAAATTCAATTCGCGGCCGGTCGCTAACTCGTGGAGCAGCAGGTCAGTCCCACTGGGTCCGGCCTTGCCGGCAGTCGTTCCGGATGCCGATACGGTGCGAATGGCGATCCAACCTGCCTGCTCGCCGGAAAACGTGATCGATCGGCCGTTTTCTATCTCCACCGTCTTATCCGACTCAAGGTTGACGATCGATACTTTGGTTTTCGGCGGCTTCTTGGCTTGGGCGGACTGTTTGGCCTCCTTGGCGTTTGGGTAGACGACGAATGCAACCCATTGTGAATCTGAAGAAAACGCCAGTCGGCCCGGCGAGACGGCACCGACCGGAAAGCGGCGTTCCTTCTCGCTGTCGGTTTGTCGCACGACAACTTCGGCGTCCCCTTTCGCTGGACTGAGAATGTAAGCAAACCACCGTCCATTGTCGGAGACTTGCGCGGATCGAATGGACTTCCAATTATCCGCGTCCGCGACGCTCACGGCCCGCTTGGCCGCCGGCTTGGGTGGCCCTGCACTGGCGACCGCGTGGACAAGGCACACAGACAAGAACGTGGTCAGGGACATCATCCGGAGACTGGTCGGTCGATTCACGAAATCCATAGGGTGCTAGCTCACTGGTTCAGAAGGTATAAGGCGCGTCCGGTGCGCGTGGGAAACGCAAGCGGTGCCCTTTGATAGCGACCGGCATGGGATTCGCCTCGGCCGCGATCGTTCGGTGGGCACGTGACAGGCAGACGAAGCTGAGTTTCCAGCATAATCGGCTCGATTCCTCCTGGCAAAGAGCTTTTGCCGCCGATTCACCTGTTGTTGCACGGTCTCCCAGGCGATTCTCTGAAGAAACGCTCGGGTTTTTGAAGAGATTTCAATGCCGGCGTCCGGCAGTCCTTGGGGACTGCGTTCGTTGAAGACAGAATAGAACACGCAAGCAGTCAAGTAGGTCCCGTGCGGAGCCGCGTGGTTACCATCGACACGATGCAATTCCAGACCGGGCCGCTCGTCCAACGCCTGGTCCCAGGCTAATCCTACCGGGGCGACCCGGGCAGCGGTGATCTTGGCGATCTTCTCGTGCAAACGGTGGATCCGTTTACCTTCATCTGGATGCCCAACGCGCCGCCATTCAGGGAACATCACCACCCGGGCCCCGGATTGTGTTGCCAATTTGCTCAATGTCACCGCACCGTCGTACGGATAGGAGAATCGACCGCTCGTGCTGTACTTCTGGGCCTGCAGAACGACCCAATCCCAGTCGCCATCAGCAACGGCTCGTCGAGTATCCGCGTCTTGGGCGTGGTCCGACAGAAACGCGCCCGACGCGCACATCTGAACGTGGACTTTCTTGCCCGTGTTGTCCGACTCCATGAGCCGAGCGACAATTAACGGCAGATGATTCGAACTGGTATGACTGTTGCCAATGAAAAGGATCTTCTCGTCGGCATCCTGCGAGGCCGTCCGCTCGTTCCAGCCACTATAATGGATCGTCGATCCTTCGCCCGTCGTCGATGAGATCGGAACTTCGGTCGTACACCCGCCCGAAGCGAATAGCTGTACGATTAGAATCACAGTGGCCGTGGCCTTGCAGAGAAAGGCTGGCATCGTGTAACCGCAGTTGATACAAGAAAGTAACGCCCGCTCCATTTCGCCAGTATACCGGGATGCTAACGAAAGGGTAACCGTTCACGGCTCTTGCCGTGAACGGTTACAATACGTACTCGCTCAGCCAGGAGGATTTCCATGGATCGCTGCCCTCAATGCCGTCGCGATGTTGCGCCCGAGTCTCGGAAATGCCCGCACTGCGAAGCAGAGTTGAAAGCAGGCTCCTGGGCGAATACTCCAGAGTGGCAGCTTCAGGTTCTCGACCTCTTGGACAGAGGCGAGAAACTCAACGCAGTGAAACTCTATAAAGAACACTCCGGCCTTACGTTACTCGAGGCAAAGAAGGCCGTCGAGGCGCTGGCCAGGGGCGAGGCAATGCCGTCGTCTTCCTTTAATCAACCGGAAGCTTGTATCGACAGTGCAACGGAATCTGAACTCGTGCGGCTGTTGGGGCGCGGCGAAAAACTAGAGGCGATAAAACTCTACCGAAAGGTCACAGGTTCGGGGCTCAAGGACTCCAAAGAGGCCGTCGAGGCCTTCGCCGTAGGCCACGGCTTGGAAGTCCCCGGGTCAGGATGCCTGAGTGTCTTGCTCCTGATCGCCGTGTTCGTCGTTCTGGCTGTTGTTTCATGGCTTGGATGATGGTGTCCGCTTGGATGTCGGTGCCCGCTTGGATGTCGGCGCCGATGTTCTGTCGTGAGATCAACGGGAAGTTCGTTAGTTGCACGGCGCCGACGGGAGTGGTAGCTTGGAACGCGCGGCGTGGGATGAAACGGGTGGCTGGGAGCGAACCGAGGGAGACGTTCAATGAGACGTAACGATCGATCATCGATGGCGTTTCTTTTCACTGCGGCCGCTTTGGCAGGGCTGATATCGCATCTCATGGTTAGCAACTGCCCGGCAGGAGACGTGGCCGAGTCCGTTCCACCTGGCTGGAGCCATTCGGCACCGCGCGATGAGCTGGCTCCCAAGTTCACGTTTAATCCTCACGGTGGTCCGTCGGGCGGCGCGAGCTTCGTGGTAGAGTCGGACGGCCGGCAAGGACTGATCGGCTGTTGGACGAAGACGTTTCCCGTAACCGGTGGCGAGTATTATCGTTTTGCTGTTCGCCGGCGGGTTGAGCGGGTGGAATCGCCTCGACGTTGCGCCGTGGCTCGATTACTCTGGCAAGACGCGAAGGGAAACGCCGTGTTGCGTGATCGACCGACTTACGCATCCTACCGGCCCGGCACGGAGCCGAAAGCCGAACCGGAGTTCCCCCGTGACCACGGTGACGGTGAAGACAGCTGGATCGTCGTTGCCGACGGTTACCGTGTTCCATCTCGGGCAAGCCAGGTGGTCGTCGAACTCTGGTACCGATGGGCAGCTGACGGCAAGGTTGAATGGACAGAGCCGACGTTACGAAAGGCAACGCCGCCATCTTCACGTATTGTTCGATTGGCGACGGTCCACTTTCAACCGAAGTCGGGCACTTCGAACTTGGACAAATGTCGCCAATTCGCTCCCTTGATTGC
Source organism: uncultured Pirellulaceae bacterium (assembly GCA_964395615.1). Classification (GTDB taxonomy): domain Bacteria; phylum Planctomycetota; class Planctomycetia; order Pirellulales; family Pirellulaceae; genus CAYNDU01. The sequence goes on from CAYNDU010000004.1 coordinate 25,760, forward strand.
CAAGGCGGCGGAAAGGAGAGCCGATCTGGTCGTTTTGCCCGAAACTCTTACCTACTACTCCAGCGGCCGATCGTATGCCGAATGTGCCGAGCCGATTCCCGGACCCTCGACGGAGTACTTTGGTCGATTGGCCAAGAAACATGATCTCTATATTGTCGCCGGGCTTCACGAGCGAAGCGATCATCTGGTCTACAACGTTGCGATTCTCATCGGCCCCGACGGCAATGTGGCCGGCAAGTATCGCAAAGTCTGCCTGCCTCGCAATGAAATTACCGGGGGCACCGCACCGGGACATGACTACCCAGTGTTCGATACGCGATTTGGCCGAGTCGGTATGATGGTCTGCTACGACGGATTTTTCCCCGAAGTGGCTCGCGAGCTTTCAAATCGCGGCGCGGAAGTCATTGCCTGGCCAGTCTGGGGTTGTAACCCATTGCTGGCCCGGGCGCGAGCCTGCGAAAATCACGTCTACCTGGTCAGCAGTACGTACACCGACGTGTCTTCAGATTGGATGATTTCTGCCGTGTTCGGTCACGACGGCTCGACGTTGGCCCATGCCGATCATTGGGGCGATGTCGCGGTTGCGGAAGTGGACTTGGATCAGCGCCTGTACTGGCATAGCCTCGGCGATTTCAGGGCCCAACTCCCGCGGCACCGACCGCGGTGACGCCCGGTCGACGTTGCGTTTTCGGCGCGCCGACTGTCCTTGCTAATCAGTGTGACCGCGCGCGATGTTGCAGAGTAAAGGACCATCCATCATGGCAAGCTACCGATTTCGGCGTCGCGACTTTCTGAAGACGACCCTGGGGGCCCCTTTCGCTGCCCCTTACCTGATTCCTTCCACGGTTCTGGCTGCACCGGGCCGCCCGGCCGCCAATGATCGAATTCGCGTCGGCCTGGTCGGATCCGGTCATCGATCTCGCGACCTGACCAAGGAGAGTCCGCCCGACCTGGAGTTGGTCGCCGTGTCCGATTGCGATCCCCGGCAGATAACGGGCTACCTGGAAGCCGTGAAAGACGTTCCGCAATCGATCGTTGCCCCGAATTGTCGGCGGTATCTGAATTACCGGGAGATGTTCGACAAGGAGCACCTTGACGGTGTCTTCGTTGCCACGACCACGCATGCTCGAGCGTTGATATGCATCCATGCGATGCAGGCAGGACTGGACGTCTACGCAGAGAAGCCCCTCGCGTTGACGATTCAGGAAGGCCAGTATCTGGTTAGGGCTGAGCGAAAGTATCGTCGCGTCGTTCAGGTCGGCACTCAGCAGCGATCACTTGCAATCAACAACTTTGGCAGCGACCTGGTTCGCGACGGAGCGATCGGTAAGGTCCACACCGTGATCTGCCCCAACTTCATCGGTCCGGAAATTCGCGGGGAACTCCCGTCGCAACCTGTGCCGGCGGGGATGAACTGGGATATGTGGTGTAACCAGACGGAACTGATTCCATTCAGCTCGAAGTTGCATCCCGGTCTGGGCAGATGGGGCCGCTACCGTGATTACGACGGAGGCGGGCTTGGCTGGGGCGTTACAGGTTGGGGCGCCCATGCGTTCGATCAAGTGCAGCGAGCGTTAGGGACGGACGATACCGTTCCCGAAGCCGCCTGGCCCACCGGGCCAGGCCCCAACGCTCCGGTCACCATGCGTTATCCCAACGGCACGTTGTTGAAGTTGCTTCTTCCCAAGGGCCAGGGGCCGGGACTTGGCGCGATCTTTGTCGGCGACAAAGGAAAGATCGAGATCAATCGGAACCGGCTGGCCTCAAATCCCGCCGAATTGATTGCAAACGCGCCTGCTCCGGCCGACAAGTCGGAATATGCCAGTGTTGCTCATGCGCACATCCGCAACTGGGTAGATTGTATGCGCTCGCGTGAGAAACCCGTCGCCTCTGCCGGCATCGGTCACCATGCTTCCGTGATTTGCATCCTGATCAATACGTGTCGCGAACTGGGCCGGCCTCTTAAGTGGGACCCGGTCAAAGAGGTGTTCCTTGGCGATGACGAGGCAAACGAATTGCGCGCGCGAACTCGCCGCAAAGGTTACGAATTGCCGGCTGATGTTTGAGAAGTGCAGCCGTGGCTCTTTATTCTTGGCCGCCTCAGCCGGTCCAGCAAGGTCAACGATCGAAACCGTCTATTGCTGAATCTCAATGTCCGGCCGTACCGCGAGCAGTTTGGCAAGTCCTTCCTGAGTGACTCCAGGGCAAGTGTTCACATCGATTCCGGTCAATCGCGTTAGTGGAACCAGCGCGAGGAGCCCTTCATCGCCAACGCCCGTCTTTCCAAGATGCAACCACTCCAGTTGATCCAGTGTGACAAGCTTTTTCACACCATGACTGGTGAGCGATATACCTTTGTCGGAAAAGCCAACGTGGTCAAGGTTCAGGCGTTTGAGCCAGGTCATTTGGGCCAATTGAGGCATGCCTTCATCGCCGATACGGGTGGCCCACAGGTTAAGGTCCACTAACCTGGTCAGTTCCTTCAGGTACGCCAGTCCCTCATTGCCGACGATCGTTTCGCTCAAGTCCAGCCGCTCCAGGTTCGTCAGTTTGGTCAGATGAGCCAGTCCTTCGCTTCCAACGACGGTTGCGCGAAGATTGAGCCGCTTGAGTTTCGCCAGTTTACCGACATATTGCATGCCGTCGTTTCCGATAAACGTTCGAAAGAGCGTCAGGTCCTCGAGGTTAGTCAATTCAGCCAACGGGGCCAGGCCCTTGTCATTGATTCCACAATCGAGCAGGCTCAGCACACGTAGATTCGTAAGCCCGCCAAGGTGCTCCATACTCGCGTTGGTGATCCGCGGTCCCCAGATCTTGAGGTCCTTGAGGTTCTTCAACCCTCGGAGATGGGCGATGCCGACGTCCGACAGTTGATTGCAGTCGCGGAGATCCAGCAATTCCAGATTTGTCTTTCCCCTCAAGTGTTGCAGACCCGCGTCGGTAACCGGTGTCTGGGCTGCTCGGATGCGCGTCAGCTTCTTCATTTTCGCAAACGAGGCGAAAGACCGATCGGAAAGGCTACATCGTTTGAGATTCAGATCGCGAAGCGATTCCAGACCCAGCAGTGCCTCAACGCCGTTATCCGTTATGGCAGTCCCTTCCAGGTCAAGCCGCCAGAGTCGCTTGAGTCCGACGAGGTGCGCAATCCCGGCGTCACTGATCTCCGGCCGAGCGATGAAGAGCTCCTCGAGTTCCGGGAACGCCGCGACCGATGAGAGCGTCGCGTCGTTGACAACCGTGACACCGGACAGATTGGCCCTCACGACGTGCCCGTCGCGATTGATAACGAGCAATTCTTGTCGTTTGCGCTCACTGTCCGCCAACGCTCGAACGGCCAGGATCGCCGCTCGTTCTGCGTCACCCACACCGTCCACCTCATTCGCTTCAGCGTCGCGCGTCGCGCCTCCGTTGTCTGTCGGCAACTCGCGTTCCTCTTTCCGATCGCTGCACCCGCAGACCGAGACACCGAGCAAAATGAAGAGGACCAGATCAACTCGAATCCATCGTGCGTTCATTTCAGTGTTACTCTTCCCTTGTCGATCAAATCAGAAATTGCCGTCGGCAGTAAGATGGGAGGCAGCATGATGGTCGGCCTCGTCTTCATGGCAGCTCCGTGGGTCATTGTATTCCGAGTCGGGAAATGTTGCCTACAGGGCCCATCCTTCGCGGTATGTGCGGTGGGTGAACCGGTTCGCATCCGGGCAGTTCGTCACCCTCAGATCGGCGGCGTTCCATTCGATTGTCTGACCCGCGCGAAAGGCGATCGTTCCCAATAGAACCGTTTCAGACAACGGCCCCGAGTAGTCGAATCGGCAACCGGTTGGATCGCCGGATTTACAGGCCATTAGCCAATCGTCGGCGTGCGAGCGTCCTTGCGGCAATCGTGGCCGAGTGACACCCCTGAACTTGTCCTCCGGGTAGAGTTTGAATCGTCCGTAGTCGGCAATGAGCATTCCTTCGGAGCCAACGAACAGGGTGGCTTCCGGATAGTCCGGCATATCGTGTTGTTCTTGTAATTCGGGTCTCTTGTCGCCGTCGTACCAGGTCAGATTGACCGGCGGCAAGTCTCCTCGTGCCGGAAACGTCCATTTTGCGATCATCCAGCGAGGCGAGCTCTCCTTGTGGGCCGGCTGATCGCTCCAGGCTTTTGCTGTGAGAGGGTACTTCAAGTCCAATGCGGAGAACGGAAGGTCGATCATGTGGCAGCCCATGTCGCCCAGCCTTCCGTTTCCAAAATCCCACCAGCTCCGCCACCCGTGTGGATGGTAGGTGGGATGGTACGGCCGCACGGGAGCCGGGCCGAGCCACAGGTCCCATTTCAGATAACTCGGAGTCGGCGGCCCGTTTTTCGGGCGATCTCCGGGTGCCCAGGCCTGGTCACACCAGCAATGGACTTCCTTTACCTTTCCGATGATTCCGGCTTTGATCATCGCGACCACACTGCGATAGTTGTATCCCGAGTGAGCCCCGGTCCCCAATTGTGTTGCCAATCCGCTCTTTCTTCCCGCCTCCGTCATCTGCCTGACCTCGGTCACATTGTGGGCCATCGGCTTTTCGCAATAGACATGTTTGCCTGCGTCGATCGCCAGCATCGTGGCCGGCGCGTGAAGATGATCGGGTGTGGCGACCACGACCGCGTCGATCAGTTTGTCCTCTTTGTCGATCATGATTCGAAAATCGCGATACGTGGCGGCCTTGGAGTAGCGACTGGCCGCCTTGCCCAGGAACATGGCGTCGACATCACACAAGGCGACAATGTTGTGGTGCTCCATCTCGCGTATCACCTGCGGTCCGCGTGTACCCATGCCGATAGCCGCCACGTTGACCTTCTCGCTTGGTGGAGTCTGTCGGGCGCCGCCGACCACATGACGAGGGACAATGGAGAACGCCGCGGCCGTTGTGCTGGCAACTGAAGTCTGAAGAAAGCGACGGCGTGAAAGCCGATCTTGGCGTGATGTCATCGAGTGCTCCCAACGCGGGCGTCGCCCGCCGTGATGCAGGGCGTCGAGTCCGTCGTGACTTAAGAAGTCAGGTGTGTGCCCTCCAGGCCCACGATTCCCGACCTCGAAGGATTATCTTACAAGAACGGTGTGGCAATTTCATTCGTAGGTATGGTTTTTTGTAGGCCCGTTTTTCAGTGTCGGGGCGCGCCGCAGCTTCCTTCCGCCTCGCCGGCGTCGCCGAACTCGTGCATTCGGCAACATCGGGCCTCCTATAGCGGTCCGCTCCAGCTCAACAAGAACTTGCCTGCCCTGCCAGTTTTCGCCTTCGCGATCCCCACGCTCGCCGATGCAACACGTTTCGAGTCGCCTCAAGACATTGCCGGCGGCAAACGTAGTACAATGCCTCAAGGCACACCTGTTGATGAACTTCAACGTAGCCAAACTGAAAGACGGCATCAAAAGATA
>CAYNDU010000005.1:0-6414 GCA_964395615.1 uncultured Pirellulaceae bacterium
TGGCGGTCATTATTATTCCGGTCGCCATTTCCGTGCATACCGTGGTTTCGTATATTTTTGCCACGACGTTGCAGCAAGGCTGGCACAGCACCGTGTTCGGCCCCTACTTCGTCGTCGGCGCCATCTTCTCCGGACTCGGCGGCCTGCTGATCGCCATGGCAGTGATCCGTCGTGCCTTTGGATTACAAGGTATCATTAAGGACATCCACTTCAACAACCTCGGCCTGGTGCTGTTGCTCATGAATTGCATCATGATCTACTTCACATTTAATATCTACCTGGTGGAGATCACGGGAAATGAGCCGAGTGTCCTTCGGCCGGTGATTGAGAAACTGGGAGGCATTTACGCGATCCCGTTCTGGGGAATGATCGGCGGAGGCTTTATCTTGCCGGCCATCATTCTGGCGTTCCCAAAGGGACGAACCGTTGCCGGCTGTGTAACGGCTTCGGTGCTGATTGTCCTGAGCATGTGGATTGAACGCTATTTGATCGTTGTGCCAACGCTGATGCATCCCCGCATGCCGTGGACTCCGGGAAACTACCTGCCATCCTGGGTTGAATGGTCGATCACCGCCGGCTGCGTATCGGCATTCATCTTGCTGTACATGCTGTTCGCCAAGATGTTTCCCATTGTCTCCGTCTGGGAGGTGCAGGAGGGAATCGAAACCGCCATTCCGGAAATCAACGAACGATTCCACGGCTATATGCCGGAGGCAACGACTCAGACTTGAGGCTGAACCATGAAACGCACGGCGACGCTGAAGTCGCTGCGCCGCAAGTGGGATCGCGCGACGTTCGTGCTAATCTTGACCCTGGCGCACGCCGGCCTGTTGGTCCTGGTACTCGCGTGGGACGGGGCACGGCAGGATCGTCAGGCGAGCATGGCCACTCGACGATTCCAACGCGTCGTGGGGGGAATGGGTCTCGGCGCTTCGATCCGTCCGAAATGGTGTTTCGTCAATTTCGACCCTCGAATTGAACATTGCACCTGTTCTGAACAGCCGTTGGCCGGCGGTTATTGCTACTGTCCCGAACATTCCGGCACGGTCTCCTGGTTCTTTGTTCTCGACCCGCACAAGTGGGACGAGCAAGACGTCGGACAGGGTGGCGGCCGATGAACCTCGTCCGCAACCTGGTGCTCGCCGGTGCAGCCAACGTCGCCCGGTACCGTCTGAGGTCGATGGTCGTGGTACTCTGCCTGGTGGCGATTTGCGGCCCATATGTCACCGGGATCGCGATCTCCGAAGGGATCCGCCAGCAGGCGGAGGTATCCGTTCACGAGGGCGCGGATATCTACCTCACGTTGGACCATTTCGGACGTAACGGACCGGTCCCGCTGAAATACCTCGAAGCATTTCGGGCCAGCCCGTACGTGGTGGAGTGCGCCCCAAGAATTGTGGGTCGCGCTAATACAGCGGTGGCGATTGAGGACAGCGAGGAGGTGACCGAAGCGCTGATGGTGATCGTGGGGCTGGAACCCGCTCGGCTTGCCATGACACGAATGGCCCATGGATCAAAGTCTCCCAAGCCGGTCGGCGACGGTCAGATCGTGATGGGATCGGCGCTGGCCGAACAGGTTCACGCGAAGCCCGGTCAGCGCGTCACGCTTCGGGTATCCGATGTGACGCGGACGTACACCTTGGTCGAAGTGTTACCGGCCGACGCGTCGCTGTGGAGCGCTCAGGTCGTCTGCATGACTCTGCACGACGCCGGTGAGCTGTTTTCGATGCCGGGCTACGCTTCCGACTTCCTGATTTACTGTAGGCCCGGTCCCGGAAACATCCAGGCGATCCGGCAGGACGCGCTGGACATCCTCGGTCGTCAACCGTACCGGATCCAAACCAAGGAGCGGGAAGTACACAGTTATGTCGATGCGGGATTTCGCAGGCAACAGGGTATCTTTACCGTCTTGTTTCTGGTCGCCTTCGCTGTGGGGATCCCGGCACTGTTGGTGGCATCCGGTTTGGGGTTGTCGGAGCGACGTCGAGAAGTCGGGATCACTAAAGCCGTTGGCTGGCGAACGAGTGACGTGATCGCGATGGTTGTCTTTGAGCAAGTCATACTGTCGATCATTTCTGCCTGCCTGGCAGTGCTGTGCAGCTACGTTTGGATTCGGGTCTTTAACGGTGCCGTGGTGGCTCAGTTCTTTATCAGCGAAGTCGGCGTGGTCGCCGATTTTCAGGTACCGGCTCAATATGCACCGAGTGCCCCGGCACTGGCGCTGTTACTCTGCTTTGCCATTACACTTGTCGGCAGCTTGTATAGCACTTGGCGTCTGGCGACACAGCCGGCGGCCGATGTGTTGAGATAGTCACGCGGAGAATCGGTGATGAGCATTATCGTACAGGCGAACGAACTGACGCGTTACTATCCAATGGTTCGTAGCGATCCGTTGATCGCCGTCAAAACGGTCGACTTGCAACTTCATCGAGGAAAACTGGCCGTGATTACCGGACCGTCCGGATCGGGTAAGACGACCTTGCTGAATCTACTGGCCGGTTTGGATCGCCCCAATCACGGGCAGATCGAGTTGATGGGCAATCGCCTTGCCGACTTATCTGACGCGGCGGTGGCCCTGCTGCGACGCCATCACGTCGGGATGGTTTTTCAAGACTTCAAGCTTCTGCCGGATCTATCGGCATGGGAAAACGTTGCGTTGCCGCTGATCGTCCTGGGCTGGTCGCGCTCCGAACGACGGGCTCGAGCGTGCGAGCAATTGGAAGAGTTGGGCGTAGGCGATACCGTCGAGCGGCGTGTGAGGCTGCTGAGCGGAGGTCAACAGCAGCGGGTGGCATTGGCTCGAGCGCTTGTGAACCATCCCGATCTTCTGCTCGCCGACGAACCGACCTCGCAAATCGATGATCAGTCGGCGGCCTGCGTGATCGGCGCAATGAACGAGTTGATCGGTCAAGACAAGTCGGTGCTGGTCACCACGCATGATCGAAACGTGCCATGGCCCGACGCTCAACGTTATACCATGGAGGGCGGCACGATCGCCGTGAAGGCATGATCATTAACACGTTCAGTATGTTAATGCTCTTTGTCTGCGGTCTGGGCGTCGTGCTGTCTGTGGTGACTGCCGGTGCGGCGGTCGCCACCGTCCTGAAGATCCGACGATCCGACTCGCAACGCGATACCAGTCGAGTTGACAAACTGGCGCACCTGGCCGGGTTATCGGCTGTCTTCTCAGCCGTTCTTGTGACCATTAGTTGGCCTCTCTTGTATGCCATGTTGGCCAGTTTCGTGCCTGAAGTCCCGGGGGCGATGTGTATCTATGGGGTAACCCGAGTATGGCCGACATTGACGTTGGCGCTGCAAATCGCCACGGCCTCGCTCGTGTTCTTGCTTGGCGGCTGGCTGGTCACGCACCACGTATGGCGAACGAGCGGCATGCCGATTCGACGTTCGGCCGGAATGCTGGTGTTACTGGCTGTGTCGGTAGTCATGATGATTACCGAGGGATGCAATATCTACTATGTGCTGCACGCCGAATCGCTCAACCGCGTTTCATGCTGCTCGAGTCATGGTGAACACGAGTCGGCCCGCCTGCAAACGCCCTCCTACTACTTGCCGTGGGAGATGCCCAGCCAACGTTGGGAGACCATTCTTGAAATCGGATTCTTCGGTGGCGTCGGACTGCTTGCCTCGGCACTCGTCCTTAGCTCATGGCGCGGGCCCGGCTCCCCTCGTTGGCGACGATTTGCGCATACCGGCCTGCTCGTCGCTTCGATGGCCGTGTCTGCTTTGACCGTACTCTCGTTTGCCGAAGTGCTCGGTCCAGAGCTCATGCACTTGCCGTTTCACCACTGTCTCTATTGCTTCGTCGGAAACGGGCGAGTGCCCGATTCACCCGTGCTGGTCGGAAACGTGGCCGCCGGGCTCTTTTCGGCAGGATGGATGGCCCTGATCGGGATCTTCGGTCCCGACGACTCACATCCCTGGCAAACCTTCTATCGGCGGCTCGGCCTGTTTTCTGTAATCACGCTCACCGCCGGACTGGTGATGGTTGCCGTCCACCTGGGTATCGCCAAATGACGGACTCCGGACCACTAACGACGGACCCACCCCAGGGCTCCAGGCTCGACTGCCGGCCCAACGGCATGCGCTGGTCTCGCTTCCTGAGATGGCCTTGGATCTACTTGCTGGCTGTTGCAGCGATCGCCGGGACAGCCGACTATTGGGGCTCCCGCGCAGCGGTGAAAACGTGCGAACAAGACGGACAAGCGATCGTGCCCGAATTGGCGGCCGACATTCAAACCGCCACAAAGGTCTGGCACCCGTTCTGCTCGATTCTTTGCGCCCGGCAGTGGCTGGTGCAACACCCGAAGGCCAATCCCGAACAGATGATCGTCCGCGATGCACTGACCGGACGCCCCCTGGAAAACAGTGTCGCGTTCTTTGTCGAAAGCGATGTTGTCACCAACCCCTCCAACGGAAACCGCGTGCATGCATTCCAGTATCGCACGGATGCCGCAGAGCACATTCGCCGGTTCCATGGTCGTGAAGTCGACGATCCGCTGCTGATCGACTAACTCCCCGCAACCAAGGGAGCATCAGCTGCGAATGCCACCGCCGGGCAATGCCATACCCCCTTCACTAGTGCCATCGCCACGTCAACTGCGATCATCCTCCGCGTCTCAGTCGGAAAGGAGAGACTTTGCACGGTCGTGGAAAAAGTTGCATCGGATGTCGCAATGGATTATAAGAGTTCTCGGGAGCACTCCCAAAACTCCATCCGTTGCAACTGCCGTCATCCGTGGCACTTGCGACATAGCCAACCGTTCAGCCCGGCCCACTTACCGGACCCACTCACCCTGGTTTTGAATCACGCCGCCCGCCATCGCTCCGTATAAGAGAGCAAGCTGTTGTATTTCCGATCCTGCACGATCCGTCGCTACGGTTGCTGGTAATCGGTTGGGTCGGACGGAGCTTTAGGGGGTCCGACCGGGAGCGACGTAGACCGAAGAGTGCGGCCGCCACAGGTTGCACGTCGGCGCGCCGTACGTATCTGATTCCGCCATCAATTGAATTGGAGAGTTGCCGTGCACAGAATGGCCTGCATTCGGGTGCTTGCAATGTTCGCCCTGGCCCTATCGCTGGGTAGCGTGAGTACGGCACAGTCGGCCAAGTCGCCAACCTCGTCACCCGGTTCGCTGATCGAAGATCGCGCCGCTTCGAAGTTACTCGAGGCAGCCCAAGCTCGGTATGACGCGGGCGAGCCGAACAAGGCGGTGGAGATCTGGGAATCGGTCATCGAGCGTTATCCTCGGAGCCGCCATCGATTTGCCGCCCACGTGGCCTTGGGGCGTCATTTTCTCGAACGGGCTCACGCGTACGACCGAGCGCGCGTGCAATTCGAATTGGCGGCCGGCGCGGACAACCTCGACTCCGACCAACGGGCCGAAGCATCGGTGCGAATCGGCATCTGCTATTTTCATTTGCGCAATCACGGCAGGTGTTTTCAGATCATGCGAGACGTGATCGACCAGTTTCCCGGCAGCCTGGTTGTCAATGATGCCTGGTATTATATCGGACTCGGCCATTTTCAGTTGGGCCATTACGGCCGAGCGATCGCAGCCCTTGAAAACGTGGGAACGGCCGTCTCGCCGGACCAGAAGCAGAGCGAGAAACTCGAGGCGGGCAAGCGGCTGTTTGTAAGAATTGAAGACGCGGACCTGGCCATCCTGGAACCTCAGCAACCGGTCAACGTTCGTTGCCGGGCGACGAGCGGTGATACGGAGTCAGTCGCCTGTTATCCCATCACGCGCAATGCGCGCCTGGCGATTGGCTCGCTGCCGACGCGACTCGGAACCCCCGAAGCAAATAACGGCCGGCTCGAGATCCGCGGCGATGACTCGATCGAGATTACTTATCAAGATCAGCACAGTTCCGACAAGAAGATGCAGCGATCCGTTTCGGAATCGATCCGCGTCGTGGGCTCGGCGGTTGCCGAGGTCACCGATGGAGCGTTCCAGGATTCTATTCTGGGCGCCGTTCTCGGAAAACGGCTCAACGTACAGGTCGATGACGGAGACAGGGACGTCTCAGACGCCGCGGATGTGGTCCAAGCCGTGGTGACCGTTTACCGTGTGATGGAAGCTGTACCTTCAGCAAACGGCGAGTCTTCCGACACGGCGCCATCGACGGGAGACGTAAAAAGCGAGACGGAAACCCGACTGGTGGAAGTTGACCGTCTGCAGATCGTACTGCGCGAAGCGACCGAGTTGAACCGGCGTGGACTTTCCCCGGCCGCCGCCGGCCAATCAATCCCGACCGAAAGTGTGGAGACGCAACGGGAAGCGGCGCCGACTGGCACGGCGCCGACTGGCACGGCGCCGACTGGCACGGCGCCGACTGGGCCGACTGGCACGGGAACGACGGACGCTGGGGCTGACGGGGCTGTCGCGACGGACG
>CAYNDU010000005.1:6514-29617 GCA_964395615.1 uncultured Pirellulaceae bacterium
CCGACTGGCACGGGAACGACGGACGCTGGGGCTGACGGGGCTGTCGCGACGGACGCAAAGTCGGCAACGCCGCCGGCAGTGCACAGCGGTCTCTTTCGGACCACGATTGACCTGCAGAAGGCGGACACGTCGATTGGCGACAACGACCGGCTCGAAGCGTTGCCGGGAGACATCGTGCGGGTCGTCTACACCGATCAACTGAATCGCGGGCCGGGCTCTCGAGAGGTGCGCGCCGAGGCGAAATGTCTGGAGGGCAATATCGGATCGGTTCGGGTCAGCCAGGCGAAGATCTCGGATCAGGAACTGCGCATTCAGACTCAACTCAAGACCGCCAGTGCCCTGACAAACATCGGCAATCGGTACAAGGAGTTTGGGCTGAAGACGAACGCGGACGACAAGTACAACCAGGCGCTGGCCGTGTGTGAAGAGATTATGCGTTCGGCGGCCCAGTTGGGTGGTTCGGTTCTGGAAGAGACCTATGTTCAACTTTGGCGGATCTACTTCGAAATGGAGCGACTGGATCTCGCAGCCGCGATGTGCCAACGTTTGCAGCGTGAGTTTCCGGCGAGTGGATTTGTGGATGAAGCCCTGTTGCAACTGGCAGATGTTGCAAGGAAACAGGAGGACTATCCTCGCGCCATACAGACCTACTCCAGTTTACTGGCAGTCAAGACGAGCATGTTGCGAGGGGAGGCGCAATTCGGAATCGCCGAATGTTACGACCAGATGGCGTTGGCGGCAGAAGGGAACAGTGCGTTGGGTATGCGGGCGCGTGCCTTTGAAGCCTACAAGCGAGTGCTCGATCAGTACCCGGACAGCGGGCGCGTGGGCGACGCGGTTTCCAAAATGGCAACGTTTTACTACGAGCAGAAAGACTACGCGCGGGCTGTGGAGGTCTTCGAAAATGTGCTGCTCAACTATCCGGATGCCAAGTTCCTGGACGTCATTTTGTTCAACTACGGCCGTTGCCTTTACCGCATGAACCGCAAGGCTCAGGCCCTGGAAAGATTCGAGCAACTGTTAGCCGAGCTACCTGACAGCTCGCTGGCCGCCGACACGAAAACAATCGTTGACGCCCTAAACTCCGCGGGAAAATGAGGCCCGATCGATGAACGCATTGAGATGTCTGTCGCTGGCACTGGTGTTGGTTCTTCCGGCCACTCTGTATGCCCAGGAGGGTTCCGTTGGGCAACCGCCGGCGGCAGCGACGCCGGACGCGCAGGCCGCGCGACTAGAAGTCGAGTTGGAACGATACAAGGAGACGGCTCCCGAGGCAGCCGATGTATTGGTTCGACTGATCGACCTCTACCATTCCCACGGGCGTGTCTTTGGCCTGATCCGGGCCGCTCATCAATTCACTCGATCGCACACCGCCGACCGGCGTCACAAATCGGTGATGATCAAGCAACTCGACGGGCTCGAAGCCCTTTCACGCAATGAGACGCTCGTCGGAGTCTGCCGTCAGTTCCTGGAACGATATCCCGATCAACCGGAGAGCGCCGACGTTGAACTTCGTCTCGCTCGGACGCTCGAACGAATGCCCGACGCATTGGCCACCGCCCAGGCCTGGCACGCCGTCTGGAGGAGACAGCCGAAGACGGCCACCGGGCACCATGCCGGCATGCGAGCTCTGACGATCTACGGAGTCCAGCGTTCGGCCGAGGCCGTTCGACAGGCGGCCGAGTTGGGAACCGACATGGTGCGTCAGCTTGAACCGAGTCCGTTGCTGCTTGAGGCCGGATCGCAAGCCGTTCAGATTCTGTCGACTGCCCGCAATGCGGCCGACGCCAATCAGCTCGGAGCGCAAATCCTGGCCAAGAGTGGAGTCGGGGACGAGCGTCTATTGCGCCGTCTGCACGCTCAAATGGCCACCAACTACCAACAGCTCGAGCAATACACGAATGCAATCGACCACATTCGACGCGCGATCAAAATCGAAAACGACGCAGTCATGCAAGGGCAGTTGATTTCGTTATTAAGCCTTGCCCACGCAGAGCCGGACAAGGTTCGAGCGGAGGTAGAAAAGTACTTGCAAGCGTATCCACAAGCTCCGGATCGCTTCGATCGGCAGGCACTGGTGGCGCGCGCTTATGAGACGGCCGGTGACGTTCAGCGAGCGATCAGCGAATACCGACGAGTGATCTCGCTGGACCCGGCCGCCCAAGACGCCGCTCGTCGCCTGGCACGGTTGAGCGGGACCAGCCCGCAAGGAATCGCCGAGTGCCGGCAAGTACTTACCGAAGCACTCAAGAATCGTCCCGACCGATCGGATTACCTGACTTACGTACTGGTGGTGGATATTCTCGATCAACGATTGCACGATCGGGCAAAGGCACGGGATGTAGCGCGGCGTCATTTGATGTCGACAACAACGGTTGACCGATACGCCATCTTGCTCGCCCATTGGCTGCTGCAGACGGCCGAAACGGAAGATGAATTCAAGGCGGATGTCGATCGATTTGTTGCCCAGTTGCGATCGAATCCCGAGACGATTGAGCGGTTCGATTACTTGACGGGCGTTAAAGACCGATTACGAGGAAATCGCGAAAAAAAGCCGTGGGTCGCCTACCTGCTGTCGCAGATACAGCAGCTTCAGGACGACCCGATACTCGGTATTTGGTTCGCGCAGCGAACACGGACGATACGAAGTGCCGATCGCACGTCCTGGCTGAAACTACTGGGATCGGACGTCTACTCCAAACTGTCGCCCGAGATGCAGGTGGCCGTCGCATCACGGGCCGCCGATGCGCTTCGCTATTTGAATCGAAAGCGCGGTCCTCAGTTGGCGGCCTACAATCGCTGGTTCCAACTCGATCCAAAGAGTTACCGGGCGGCCGAGGGGCTTTTTCTTGCCGCCACGCTCGAAAACAAGCCGGATCCGGCTCAGCGGGCGCTGAGCGGACTGTTGAAACTCGCACCTCCAGAAGTGATCGCTCCGGACACGTGCGGGCGGATGATGACTTGGGCGGCAAGGGACAAGGATATCGATCTCTGCCGCCAGGTCTATCAATGGGTCCGCAAGGCCGAATCCCAAGCGGGGCGTCCGCTGATCGATTACCGGATTGGCGACGCGTTGAAAGCCGTCGGCTTGGAGGCAGAGGCGAAGGACTATTGGAGACGGAGCGCACTGGCGGACCCCGAGAATCGCAATGCATTTAACTGCGCCGCGCGTCTACGGAACCTGCTGTCCGAAGAGCCGCTAAAGGCCTTTGATCGACAGTTGGCCGAGCGGTCCAGGCCTCACGACGGCCGGTATGTCTCCTGGGTGGCCGACGACCTGTTGGCGGACGATGCGTTCGTAGAGTTCGAACAGAAGATGCGCGACAGTCTTTCTCGCGCGAAGAGGACACGCGCCGCGGCGCCCCTGGTGGATGTCAACGTGGTCTCTCTTTGGCTCGATCGATGTCGTCGCGACGAGCTCCTTTCCGAGGTCAATCGTCGCCGAATCTTGACGGTCATTCGCGATCTGGACTGCGGTACGTCCTCGGCCATCGCCCATCTTTTGCTCCTCGATTCAGATTCGGACGATTCGCTCAAACCAATGGATCGCCTGTTAGCCTACCAGGCGGCCTCGCGAATGATGGGGTTCGATCGATACGACTGGAACCGCATGCTGCCGGTTGTCCGCGAATTGATGGACCACCGACAGTACGGACCGGCGGCAGCGTTATTGAGTGGAATCCTGGCCAATCTGCCGAACATGGACGACGCGCGCCGCGACATTGCGAGAACACTGACTGCTCAATGCTACGCTCAGTTGGGCGCTGTCGGAATGACGATCGACGACACGAGTCCCGTGGCGCCCCTGTTGCGAGCCGCACTCTATCTGCGACTCGGCGATGAACGGCTGGCGTTCGAGTCCCTGACATCGCATCGACAATTGTTCGCAACACACCGGCAGGAAATGCCCGGTGATCTTCTGGTATTCGCGTGCGAACGCCTGATCGCGGCAGGTGGCGAGCAGAATCTGAACGACGTGGAAACCTGGTTGCGCGAGTGGATTATTCGCAACGGGGACTCGTCGCGATTCGACGATGAACTGAAGGGCCAGGTGCAGCTTCTGCTTGCCCGCAGTTACTTCAAGGCTCAACGTTTTGATGTTGCCCGAGCGGAATTCACGACGCTGGTGAATCGATTTCCAGGCACTCCGAATGCACTGGAAGCCGAGTTTGGAATAGGCGAGACCTTCGTGGCTCAGAAGGTCTACGATCAGGCGACGGCCATCTTTGATCGATTGGCTCAAAGCCGGGATACGGACATCGTGGTGCGAGCCGAGTTTTTGCGTGGAGTGGTGGCATTTGCACGTGGTGATGTGGACGAATCCCGGGACATCTTTCGAGCGGTCTTGGATCGTGTTCCCAGTGTGGAGTTAGCCGACAAGGCCTTGTTTCGACTGTCCGAGATTTACGGGCTCGAACAACGTTACTTGGAGCAACTCACGTTGCTCCGCACGGTGGGCAGATTGGGGCGTACGAGCAAACGAACACACGCGCCGGGACGGCCGTTGGCCATCGTCGTGTATGACAGCGATCTCGGGATAAGCCGCGGACACAACCGCATCCCGGTACTCGTGACGACGGTGCCCGGCGGGGATCAAGAGGTCATTCAGTTGACCAGTGCCGGGGCCGGCAAGGGCCTGTTTCGAGCCGACCTCGATACGCGACTTGGAAAGGCCGAGCCGGATAACCGCATTTTGGAGCTTACGGGCAACGACGTGATTCACTGTGATTATCCCAAGGAATTCCGCGAGCAATTTCGTTCCGTCCCCTTGTCGGACGTTGAAATCCACATTGCCGCCGACGCCGAGTTGATGGTGGCATCGACGAAGGAATTCGAAGTGGAGCAGGTGACGTTCAGCGAGGAATTACAGAAGGAAGTCGAACAGCCCGAAGATGAGCAGGACCCGCGTCTGTCACAGGTTCGTCCGCTGGACCAGATCAAACCAGGAAATCCGCTCTATGTCCGTGTCACTGATGAAGACCGCGATCAAGGTGACCAGCCTGACGAAGTAACCGTAAAGGTGGCTGGCGACAGCGGAGACCAGGTGCAAACGACCCTGCAGGAAACGGGCCCGCACACCGGCGTATTTGAAGGCCGAGTGGAAACGGGCGATCTGCCGGCCGGTGCGACGGCCACAGACGCTGCGATCGGACATGCCGCGTTGCTGGCCATCGATCGGGACCCGGCTACCTATTGGCAGAGCGAACCTGACGGTCGGACTCCCAAGGCTCTGACTGTCGACATGAAAGACCTGCGGCGCGTTTCACGCGTCCTGGTTGAGTTTCCGAATTCCCAGAACCGGTCGCCCGTGCGGGCAGAGTTGCAGGGCAGCTACGATGGAGCGTTCTGGTTTCGAATCGGAGGCAACCCGGAGAGAGAACACCTTGCCGGGCTGACCGAGAAATCGGAGAGAATGCAACGACTGGTCTACGCCGGCGATTACACGAAGATTCGTTCGTGGCAGCAGGTCATGGACCTTGTCCATGACGCAGCACCTGTCGAGAAGGTTGAAGCGGAGATGCTGTCGTGGTCTCGGCCAAGGGACGCAGACGATGTGCGCGATCCATTTGCTGTGGTCGCGTTCGGAAAACTTGTACAACCTCGTCCCGGTGCAGCGCGTATTCAAGTGGCCGGATCCCGAACGGTATTGGTAATTGACGGGAGAGCAGAACTGCCCTTGGGTGACGGAACTCGCAGCGTCGATGTCTGGCTGTCCGCCGGAACGCATGACGTCGCGTTGTTCGCCGCCGGCACCAATGGCCGGCAACGGATCGGAGCAACTTGGAGTCGCGCGAATCTTAACTCGGCCGATGTGCGTTTACGGGACTTTCTTTCGACCGATTTTGAGCTGACAGTTCCGGAGGCCGAGAAGAGGGGGCAACCGGCCCAGGAGGCGGTGTTGAAGCGAACGGAACGCGCCTGGGAGTTTCAGTTTCAACCGGTGGAAATACGTTACGTGCGGTTCGTCGTCCACGAATACGCTGGCGACGCGGTAGCCGTGAATCAAGTATCCGTTTTTGGCGACGCGGAAGATCAACCCTATGTGCCTCCGGCAGTCGATGTCGTGTCCTTGGCGAGTAACGAGGTGTTGGAAATCGCTGGTGGAGAGACCATTACCGCAACCTATATCGACCAGTTTGTACCCGGTCAGACCGATCAATCGCGGCTGTTGAACGCGTCGCTCACCGCCACGTTCTTCGATGCCGAGGTTACGTCGATCTCGTACCGGTTCGACGAATCGACCCGCGGCGGTGTAACCACCCAGGCACGACGCGTGCTGCGAGTCGATCCGGGTGAGCGTTTTATTATTCAGATACGCGATTACGATGAGGATCGATCCAACGATCCGGATTCCGTGCCGATTGAGGTGTCGGTCAACGATGGGCCGGTCGTCAAAATGACGGCCACCGAGACGGAGCCGAATTCCGGAATCTTCACGAAGGAGATCGATACAGCGGCCGCCAAATCACGTGACAAGATTGCCGTCAAACCGGGGGATCGCATCTTCTGCCGTTACCCCGACACGCAAAACACATTCCCGGGCCATAGCATTCGGCGCGAGACGACCGTACTTGTCAATCAGCCGACGCCGGCTCAGATGAGGATCCTGGACACACTGGTCGATGCCCAGGCCACCGGGCGACGAGGGTATTGGTGGAGCGCCTACCGTTCTCCCCCCGAAGGACGCGATATCGGACACGTAACGATGACCGGCCCGCTGACTGTGGAATTGATCGACCCGGACGCGGCCAAGCATGCCGAGAGCACGGTAACCGTAACTCTCAAATCGGGTCAAGGTGAGCCGTTGGATATCGAATGCGTGCTACCGCGCAACCGACGCGATGCCGGGAACGACGAGGCCCTACTGGCCGGCCGGTTTGTCGGCCAGGTGTTCCTGCAGCTTGGAAGCACGGATACACCTGACCTGCTGCCCATCACTGCCGGGATGCCGCGCCTGACCGGCGGACCGATCATCGACGAGGATGAAGATACCGAGCAACCTCGACGTAACAGCAACGTACCAACCGTGACCCGCGCACTGAATGTTCGCGGTACCGAGTTGATCGTTGCCACGTGTCGAGACGAGCGCCGTCCTGATGGGAAACCGGCCGAGTTGAAGGCACAGGCTCGACTGATCGAAAATGGGGTTCTTGAATGCACGGACCAGTCGTACACGGAAGCCGTCGATCGACTCTACCTTGGCGAGCGCATATATCTGCGCCTTACGGATCCTGATCATGACTCGACCGACGGGCGAGACATCGTCGAGGTTGAGATCAGCTCGACCAACGGAGAACATGAGAAGGTACAAATTGAAGAGTCCCTCCCGCACAGTGGCGTATTTATCGGTAGCTTCCCGCTAAGCGTTTCGCAGCATCCCAATTCGGGGAACTTTGACGTTGCCGATCCGAAGATCGAGGCCTTCTTTGGCGACACTGTCCGTGTCACCTTTCTAGATACGGCGGCTCTGACCGATAGTGGCGAGCTGGAGTTAATCAGCGAAGTGCCCGTGGCCATCGGCACCGATGGTCATGTTGTGGCATTCAGTAAAGACTTTGCCGACCAGGATCTAGCCATCGAGACACGCTTTACCATTGCCGAAAGCCACTTTGAGCTCTTCAAGAGCCATCGTGAACTGGGACGAACAGACGAGGCCCAGAGAGACCTTGAAGCCGGCCGATCCGTGCTGAGCGAGTTGATGGATGAGCGACTTGATTCAAAGTACGCTCCCAGAGTCGCCTATCTGCTTGGCCAGTTCGCCCAGGAATTGGGGCAATGGAACGAAGCGATCAATGCCTACCAGACGATTCTGCGACGTCACGGTGAACATGCTCTGGCGCCCGATGCGCAATACAAACTGGCTCAATGTTATGAGAAAATGGGAGACTTTGATCTGGCGTTGGAAGCTTACGTGGCGTTGGCAGCAACTTACCCGAAGAGTCCACTCGTTGCCGATGTCATGATTCGCATCGCCGACCACTTCTTCCAACATGGCGAGTTTGACATTGCCGCCCAAGTGGGACACCGATTCGTCGACAAATTCGACAGCCACGCGTACGCACCGAAGATGGCGTTCCGCGTGGGGCAATGTCGGTACAAGGCCGGAAAGTTCCGCGAGAGCGGTGACGAATTCGATCGGTTTGCACGCATCTACCCGGAAAACGAACTTTGTGCCGACGCCCTGTTTTGGGCGGGCGAGAGTTTCCGAATGGCGAACGATGCACGCCAGGCCTACCAGCGATACAATCGATGTCGCTGGGACTTTCCCTCCAGCGAAGCTGCCAAGTACGCGCGAGGGCGGCTGGCCTTGCCGGAGATGTTGAGGCAATTCGAGGCCGATAGCCGAAGCGTTTTGGAGCCGGACCAGTAGAGCCGGCCGCCAACACACGCTCGGATCATATATCGCGTACGGAAGGACCTTGGGATGTGGCAGTTGGTCTTCGCTCTGGCAGTCGCCCTGACGACCCCCCTTGCAACAGGGAATGCACCCGAACAAGCTGGCCTGAACGGCGCCACCGCCGATGGCGCCAAGCTTGACGGGGTTCCACCGGAATCCAAAGGCTCGGCGGCACTGCCCAACACGGTCGCAGCATCCGACACCCCAGATAGCGCCCCCAAGAATGGCGATACGAAGGCCGGGACGCCAACGACCGGTGCCAAAGAGAAGAGTTCCGTCGCAAACGCTTCAACTCCGCCAGATAACGACCTGCTCTCCGGTACCGACAACTCGCCGGGAGACCAACGATCAGGATGGAGTAAAGCGGTGGCCGAGATCCTCGATTCAGGCGCGATCGGCGAGTTGCGGCGAGGCGGTTTCTTCATGTGGCCCATATTGGCCCTGGCTATCGTCGCGGCAGGAGTCGTATTGGAGCGGTGGCGGAGTCTAAAAATGGTCGGTACGGACACGAGGGAGATTCGAGGCAAGGTCGCCGAACTGCTCGAGTCCGACCGAGTTGAAGACGCTTTGGCAACCTGCGATGCTCAGCAGGGTCCGGTGCCCTATGTCTTGGCGGTGGGCCTGCGCAAGTACCTGGTCCTGAGGCGGCTTGGATATGACCCGGCACAGGTAAGCGACCAGGTCGTGCGCGTGATGGACGATCATAGCGTGCACATAGTCGCCGCATTGGAACGACACCTTCCGATCCTGGCCACGGTTTCCAGCGTGGCGCCGATGCTGGGATTCCTTGGAACGGTCCAGGGCATGGTCGTTTCCTTCCGAGAAATCGTCGCTCGAATGGGAGAGACCAATATCGTAGAAGCTGCGGCGACGGGCATTAATATCGCCCTGTTGACAACCGTCTTCGGGCTGATCGTGGGCATCCCTACCTACATCGCCTACAACTATTTTACCAGCGTGATCAATGGGTATGTCCTTCAAGTTGAGGAATCGGCATCGGAACTGATCGATGCCGTGACGATGAAGATGGCTCTGGAAATAGACGACCAGGGAACTCCAGGCTGACGCATGAAACTCCGCCGTACCACTCAATTGCTCGTAGAGCCCCCGTCGATGGCGACGGGAGACATTGCCTTCAACCTGATTATCTTTTTTCTGGTCTGCGCTTCGACCGCGCCCGACAGAGGGCGACGCCAGAACATCCCAAGCAGCGAGACCGCAAAACGTGACCAGAATACGAAGCACATCGAAGTACAGCTGACTCGAACGACGATGGCCCTGAACGGCGATGCCATGGTACCGAATAACTTACTCGCTCGCCTCACGACCCTGTTGGCCGACAAGAGCCGGCCTGAGGATCGGGTCGTCGTGGTCAAGAGTCGGACGGACGTCCCATATCATCATTGGATTGCAGCCACGACCCTGATCGAGAAGGCGCGTGGCATCATTACAATCCAGCGCGAAGAGGAACGCGAAGTGCGAATTGGAGAGTAGCGATGAAGATCCGGCGAAAAGTCATTGACGCGCGCGTACCGAGTACGGCCATGGGTGACATTGCCTTTAACATACTGATCTTCTTTGTCATTCTGGCGCGCGCGAACGATGACAGCTATCTCAAGTGGCGACCGGCCCGGTCGGACGAGGTCGAGGCAGCAGGGTACTCCAAAGTGAGTGTGCTGATCGATACCGAGAATAGACTCTATCTCAACGGTCACCAGGTAGGGGTGGCGTCGCTCGCCGACCAGATTCAGGAACTGCTCGGCAATGCCCCGGTGGGACAGCGAACGGTCATGCTGAAAGTGGACAGCGAAGCCCAGGCACTTCACTACGAGCCTGTCATCGAGGCGATTAGCCAGGCGGGGGGCGACCTTGTGCATGTACTCGAACAACAACGGAAACCGCAATGAACCAATCGGGTGATTCCATACCAGGCGCCGGCGCGCCTGGCCGGCAGGGCGGGCTGGCGGGCGATGTTCGCCAAGTCAGGGTACATAGTGCGGCGACGGCGGCCGAACTGCGTGAGTTTCTTGCTAAGACTCGCGGCCGTAGCGCGAACGAAGTTCTGGGCATGGTCGCCGGCAGCCGCCTGACGCGCAGTATCGCACTGGCGGCACTCGGCACATTTGTGGTGTTGCTCGCCGGGAGTCTCTTGCCCTGGCTCCTCGGATGGGGCACGTCGCCTCAGACGGTGAATCGGCAGCCGACGGCCGCCTCGGTGCCCGATGACCGTCACCGCCCCCCCGACTCGAAGCCGACCGAAAAGAAGGCGACTTCGAATGCGAAACGGACCAACGCAGAAAAGGCAGTCAAGGCGATGGGGCTGGACGAAACGAAGACGGCCGACCCCGATGCGAATCCGCTGGAGAATCGCCTGGACCACCTGTTGGACAAGGTGAAGTGACAATGGCCCTTGAACCGATGGCCAACGCGACGAATCGAAGATGACGCGTTCTGACAACAAACTGAACCGCACAATGCAGTCGCTCAACATGCGACTCTGTGGGACCGGTCTGTATATCGTCGTTTGGGTCGTTTTGACGAGGTTGGCATCCACCTGGAAATGGCTTGATCAGTATGGTACGGCCGGATTGTATCTGATCGGGCTGGCTTGGTCCGTTTGGGGAGTGGACTTGGCGACTCGCCGACGAACAAGTCCGAGCCGCCAGGGCGTTCGACCAGTCGACCAGGGCTCCAAACGAGGCTGGCATCCGTTTGAATTGAGCGCCTGGTATTACGGGCGCAACAACCAAAAGCTGAACCAGTCGGTTGCGCTGCTGCTCGTATATTCACTTCTGTTTTTTCTGTTTCTGGGAATTCTCGGCTGGTTGTTCGGCGGAAGAGATTCGTACGAACTCCCGGCCGGAAGTGGTCAAGCCAGGCAACTGGCCCAGACGATTCGTATTGAAAAAGTCATACGAACGAAATACGTCGTGAACCCGTTCAGCGCGATTCGGTTCGAGGTCCCACCGATCGAAGATGTACATCTTCAGTTGAGAGAGGCAACCGAGCACGTCTATTCCGTCGGGTATGGCAAGGGATCGGGCCAGGCCGGTTTTGGTGCGGGGACCCGACTGGGGAAAGTTCGCTTTATCCGCCTGCAGTATTCCGGAGGCGATTGGGACCAGGACTTCGGGATCGGGGCCGACCTGAACATGCTGTTGGAATACGGAATTCGGACCGGTCAAAAAGTAGCCAGCCGGACCGAATCACGTGCGATCGCAGAGCTGAGTCATTTCCCCAAGCTAAAAAGTCCTCCGCTGGTCTACCTGACGGGTCAGCAGGCGATTCGCTTGAGCAAATCGGAGGTGAGCATTCTGCGCCGGTACCTGCTCGAACAGCACGGGATGCTGTTCGGGGACAACGGCGGCAGCATGCAGTTTCACAGCCAGTTTCTGGCGATCATGGCGTTGGTGTTGCCCGATGTACGGCCCGTGCGGATTCCCCTGGACGATGCCATCCATCGCATTCCGTACGCGATCCCGTTTCTGCCCTACGTCGCTCCGCACGGAGGACGCGAGGCACTTGGTTGGTGGTCAAACGGACGATGGGTCTGCTATTACCACCCGGGAGATATCGCGGACGCCTGGTGTGACGGGCACGCCGGTGTGCGAAGGGAGATCTGGGAAGTCTGCTATCAACTCGGAACAAATGTCATTTACTACGCGCACTTGGAGTACGCCAAATGGCTTGCAGCGCAACGAAAGAACTGAATTCGTCAGAACGACGTGAACGGAGACCGGCGGACGGGCCGAGGTATGTTGGATCGGTATGCGCGAGCCTCTTCGACACGACGAACGCACCTCGCCGAACGCGTCGATGGGCCCTGGCGCTGCTTGTTTTTTTGATTGCCACGGGCGGCCGAATCGCGTTTTCCAAGGAATTCTCAAAGTTAGACAAGATGGACTTGGATCGCTGGGCCAAGTTGCGTGAGGTGGAACGCTATCAGTTACAGATGGCTGAGCGGTTCTACAAGTCTGGCGACTGGAAGGCCGCGTCTTCCGAATTCGAGAAGTTCGTCACGTTATACGAACAGAGCGAGGGCGCGTCCTTCGCTCAGCTGAAATGGGGCATCTGCCAGACCCGACTGCGCCAGGCCAACACGGCGATCAAAGATGGCTTCCAAACGGTCATCGATTACTGGCCGGATTCACCGGACGCGGTGATCGCCCAGTACCTCATCGGCCGCACGTACAAGGAGATGGGGCAGATTGAGAAGGCCACGCAGGCCTATTCACTCGTCATTCAGCACCACGCCTCAGAGGCTATTGGCGTCCTGACTCTCGCCGATCTACTCGATATTGCCAAGTCACAAAATGATGTGACGGCAAGTGCAGGATACCTGAAGACCTTGACTTTCGACGTGAATCGAACTGCCGATACCGTTCGTTTGTGTGAGCAGTCGGCACAGCAATATGCCCGATTGTGTTTTGAAAGGGCAGCGATGGCCGAGGGAGCTGAGGCGCTGGCCACGAATGGTGCGGGGGCCCAGTTGCTGCAGCAGGTGGCTTCTGAGGCTGGAGTTGTAATCAACCGAATGGCTGCGGATGAGACGGCTCCGTCGAAAACGCTGAAGATGGCCGAAGACGCCGCGGAGTGGTGCCAGACCCAGATGCCCGAGGCGCTAACGAATGACGACCAGAAACAGCTGGCGGAACAGGTTCTGCTGGCCATGGCGGATCTCTTTGCGGCAGCCGGCCAGGAAGATCGGGTGATCAGTCTTTATCGTCAAATTGTCGCACGTTGTGGTGAAAGCGACACACTGCGCCGCCATCAAGGGGCCTGGTACGTACGAATCGGCCAGTTCGAACATGCGGCTCGAATCTACCACGAGTTCGATGACACAGCCGAGGGACTCGGCTGTCTGGCGTTGAGCTATCGGGAACGAGAAGTACCCGACGCGGCCGTTCGGGTCTATCTCGAACTGGCAAGTCTGGACCCCGACCGCCGCTCGCACTGGATGGCGCAGATCGGAACAACGCGGCGCGAAGCCGGACAATTCACCGAGGCGGTCAAGGTTTACCGCGAGCTGATCGCCACTGACCCGGTCGAGACGCCGCAGTGGCTCTGGAAGATCGGCTCCACTTACTATGACGCCCGGAAGTGGAAGGACGCGATTGGCGTACTGCGTCAATGTTCAAATTTCCCTCAGCATCTCATGCTGATGGCAACGTGCCATCGTCGATTGAAACAGTTTCGCGAGGCGCTGCAGTTGTATCAGCAGATCGGTGCCGAGCCTGCATACGCGGCCTGGGCCGCCTATCAGATTGCCTCGACCTGGGAGGAATCGGGCGACAAGGAGAGTGCCATCAAGGCGTTCCGCAACGTCTGTAAGCGGTTCCCGAGGAGCTCTCAAGCGAGCTCCGCTCACTCTCGTTTACAGCGAGTCTATAATATATCGGTAACGTTGGGCGGCGCTTTGGATAAGTAGACAGCAGGCTCACCAAGGTGTGTCAAAACAAACGTTGTGCAATAGGGTGGATTGTCATTGGTCCGGCGAGGTGAACGATGGGACTCACGGTCAGAAGCTTCATGATCCTCGGCATGCTGGTTGCCGCGTCTCAAACAGACGAGACACCCAACCCGATCTTCGAGGCTCCAAAGGAGCCCGCAGTTCACAACAAGATTGACGAACTCGTGTTCGCCGCCTGGCGACGCGAGAACATCGCTCCAGCGCATGTCTGCTCTGATGCGACCGTCGTTCGCCGTCTATACCTGGACGTGATCGGCACGCTGCCGACAGCTCAGGAGGCTTCGAACTTCCTCGGCGATGCGGACCCGGATAAGCGTAGCAAACTGATCGATCGCCTGCTGGAGCGACGCGAGTTCGCCGATTACTGGGGAATGAAATGGGCCGATCTGTTGCGAATCAAGGCTGAGTTTCCAATCAATCTTTGGCCCAATGCCGTGCAGGCCTATCACCGTTGGGTCTGCGATGCCTTGCGCGCGAATATGCCCTACGACCAGTTCGTGCGTGAGCTGTTAACCACAAGCGGCAGCAATTTCCGAGTACCGCCCGTGAACTTCTATCGGGCCATTCAGGGAAAGGACCCGCCGTCAATCGCCGGTGCCGTCGCACTGACTCTCATGGGCCAACGAACCGATAACTGGCCGCCCGAACGGCTGGCGGGAATGGCTAACTTCTTCGCTTATGTCGGCTTCAAATCGTCCAAGGAATGGAAGGAAGAGATCATCTACTTCGACCTGGCCAAGGCCGCCGAGCAACTCGTGATCGAGAGGCCTGAGGCCGTGTTTCCCGATGGGACCAAGGTGACGTTGACACTGGAAGAAGATCCGCGCGAGGTATTCGCCGACTGGCTCTTGAAGCCTGAGAACCCTCAACTGTCCAGGGCCATCGTCAACCGTATCTGGTTCTGGTTGCTTGGCAGAGGGATTCTTCACGAACCGGACGACTTTCGCCCCGACAACCGGCCTTCCAACCCCGAGTTGCTGGAGTTTCTGCGCAAGGAGCTGATCGCGTCCAAATACGACCTGAAGCACATTTATCGTCTGATTCTAAACTCGTCCACCTACCAGCTCGCGTCCCTGCCGAGATCGAACAACGCAAGTGCCGCGGCGTTCTTTGCGTACTACCCCATCCGACGATTGGATGCCGAGGTGCTGGCCGACGCACTCTGCCAAATCACGGACACGACCGAGAAGTACTCGAGTCCGATTCCTGAACCGTTTACGTTCGTACCAGAGAGTCGCCGCTCGATTGTGCTGGCCGATGGAAGTACAACCAGCGCGTTTCTTGAGATGTTCGGCAGGCCGCCACGCGACTCGGGTTTGGAATCCGAACGCAATAACCAACCCTCGCCGGCTCAACGATTGCACTTCCTCAACTCCAGCCACGTGCAACAGAAGCTTCGAGAAGGAAAAACGATCCGCTCGATGATCGACGCCAATCGAAGTCTGAAGCAGACCATCGGAGAACTCTATCTACTGATTTTGTCTCGATATCCCACGGGAAGAGAGGTACAAACAGTGACCGAATATGCGGAATCGGGCGTCGTCCAAAGACGTCAGGCATTGGAGGACCTGACGTGGGCACTCGTCAACAGCGCTGAGTTCCTGCACCGGCACTAGGGCTCAGCAAAATCGCCGATCGGAAGACAGGCGGTCCCACGTCATCACTTGATTTGTCGTCGGAACGTCATGCCCGTCATCTGAAACGCGGTCCAGGGCGGCAAAGCGAATATGCTCCGGAGAAGATGGGGCCAAACCGATCTTAAGCAAAAAAGGTGAACTCATGAACTCGAATCAGTCACACAGCCAAACGGCACAACCGTCCGGACGCCGCAGGGCTTCGACCGTTCTCGACCGCCGCGAGGCGATGAAGCGATGTGTTCTAGGGGGAGCCAGTGTGGTGGTCGCCGATCGCCTGGCCCACGCAAAGGATACGCGACCGGTTCCATCTCCTTCCAAAACGACGGGCAAAGCAAAGGCCGTCATCCAGATTTGGATGTGGGGTGGACCGACTCATCTCGATACCTTCGATCCCAAGCCGGAGGCAGGATACGATTACTGTGGTCCACTTGACAAGCCGATCGCCACGAATGTCGACGGTATGAGAATCAGCCAGTTGTTGCCCCTGTTGGCACAGCAGGCCGATAAGTACTCGATTATTCGGAGTATGACGCACGGAGTGAACGGCCACGAGACCGCTTCCTACCTTGTACAGACCGGCCGGCAACCGGGCGGAAAGCTGGTATACCCGTCGGTCGGCGCGGTCACATCTCTATTCAAGGGTTACAAGGCGGGGTACGACCGGATGATCCCGCCGTACGTTGTTTTGACACAGCCCCAAGGCCGTTTCTCCGAAGCCGGTTTTCTCGGCCCGAAGTATAAACCGTTCGCCACCGGAGGCGATCCGGCTGCCGACCCGTTCGTCGTCGAGGGAGTCGTGGCCGAAGGCATCACGCGAGAACGCCAGGTGAGTCGGCGGGACTTGCTGCAAAAACTGGATGCCTTGGATCATGCAGCGGCCGACAACCGTCTGTTGAAAGAGTCGAAGAAGAGCGAAAACCGTGCGTACGACCTGATCCTCGGCGACGAAGGAAAAGTCTTTGATCTGTCTGAGGAATCTGAAGAAGTGCGAACAGCGTACGGACGGAGTACGTTCGGGCAGTCATGCCTGCTGGCTCGCCGACTCGTCGAACGAGGATTCCCGTACGTGACGATTAATTATCGGGGGTGGGATACGCACAGAGAGAACTTCCAGGCCATGCGGCGCAAACTGCCCGTAATGGACGCGGGGATGTCCACTTTGCTGCAGGAACTTGATCAGCGTGGGTTGCTTGACAGCACGATCGTGTGGTGGGGCGGTGAATTCGGCCGAACGCCGAAAATCGCATGGCAGTCTCCGTGGAATGGCGGACGCCATCACTTTGGGAGCGTCTTTTCTGCCATGGTCGCGGGCGGCGGCTTTCGAGGAGGTCATGTCGTCGGCTCTTCCACGGCCACCGGAGAAGAAGTCAAGGACCGGCCTGTCTACCCGGTTGATCTGATTGCCAGCATGTACGAACTGCTGGGAATTGACCCTGAGGGGACAATGCCGAACCCGCAGGGTGCGCCGGTGAGAATTGTGCCTCGAATCGGGGATGCAACCAAGTCGGGCGGCCGACTCACCGAGATCATGTAACCCGCCGCGCACACAAAGCACTCACCGATTCTCCCTCGACTCCCGTGTCGGTGACGCCATGCAGAAAGTCGGACGAGGACTCTAACGATGATGCGAACTGCACGTGCGATGACCATGACCGCTTGCGTGGTTGCCTTGACAACACCCTTGTGCGCTCAGCGCGCCAGGCCCCATATCGGATATGTCTATCCTGCCGGAAGTCGACAAGGCGCTGAATTAGAACTGATTGTTGGCGGCCGCACGTTGGCTGGAATCGCGCGCGCATATATCTCGGGAACGGGGATCGAGACGTTTGCTTTTGGATACAGCAATCCGGAAAACCCACCGACTCCGGCAATTGCCGAGACGGTGACCATACGCGTGACCATCGCGCGCGATGCGCCGTCCGGTCCTCGTGAATTGCGTCTGGAAACGCCTGGCGGTCTGTCCAACCCGCTCGTCTTCTATGTCGGACAATTGCCTGAATTGCGAGAAAAGGAGCGACGATCGGCAACTTCCATCAAGGAGGTGATGGACATCCCGTTGCCTTCGGTCGTGAATGGGCAGATCATGCCGGGTGATATCGATCGGTTTCGTTTCCGAGCCCGTCGCGGCCAACGACTGGTTTTCTCCCTGCAAGCGCGCGATCTGGTCCCTTACCTGGCGGATGCCGTGCCGGGTTGGTTCCAAGCCGTACTCGCCCTCTACGACGATGAAGGGCGCGAACTGAAACTTGTCGATGATTTTCGCTTTCGCCCCGATCCCGTGCTCAGCTTTGAGGTACCACGCGACGGCCGGTATACCGTCGCCGTATACGATGCAATCTACCGGGGTCGCGAGGACTTTGTCTATCGCCTGGCCGCCGGCGAACTTCCTTATGTTACGTCGGTCTTCCCGCTCGGTGGCCAGGTCGAAACGCCCACACCCGTCACGCTGCAGGGCTGGCACTTGCCCGAGCCACAGAGGGACATTCAGTTTGATGCGCCCGGCGTCTATCCCTTGTTCGAACGTAAGAAGCACGACAAGCTCTCCGAGCGAAAACTCGATTTGCTAATCGATGCCAAGTTATCTTCCAGCGCCGACTCGGTGTTTCGAACCGAGTCGGTATCCAACCGCGTTCCGTTTCGAGTCGACACGCTTCCTGACTGTGCCGAGCAAGAGCCAAACGACTCGCAGCAGTCGGCGCAGAATTTGCGGCTGCCGATGATCATCAACGGACGCATTGATCGGCCCGGCGATTGGGACCAGTTTCGATTTGAAGGTCGCAAGGGGCAGATCATATTTGCGGAGGTCTTCGCTCGACGGCTCGAGTCTCCGCTCGATTCGGTGTTACGCCTGACCACCTCCGAGGGGAAACAAATCGCGTTCAACGACGACCACGAAGATGCCGGGGCGGGCCTGGTAACGCACCACGCCGACTCGTACCTAACGGCCAAACTGCCGGCCGACGGCGCGTACTTCGTAGCTTTGGGCGATATCGAAAAACATGGTGGACCCGAGTTTGCCTATCGCCTTCGCATCAGTCCGCCACATCCGGACTTTGAACTGAGAATCGTGCCGTCGAGCATCAATATGCGTGGCGGCGAGACCGTGCCGCTGACGGTGCATGCCTTGCGCCGGGACGAGTTCTCAGGCCCCATCGATTTGAGCCTGAAACAGGCGCCTGGGGGCTTCAAACTGAGCGGTGCTCAGGTACCCGACAATCAAGACCAGGTCCGGCTGACGCTCACCGCCCCCACTTCCTCGTCCGACCGCCCCCTGACTTTGGCACTTCAAGGGTCGGCAACCATCGGTGGTCGCACGATCGTGCGCCCTGTTGTTCCTGCAGAGGATATGATGCAGGCATTCGGATACCGGCACCTGGTCCCCGTCAATGAGCTGAAAGCGGTCGTCACAGGCCGATTCGCCACCAATACCAGCGTGGCACTACTCAGTTCCCTGCCCGTCCGCATTCCTCGTGGAGGCTCAGCCACCATTCAACTCGGCCTCCCTGCGAGATCGGCATTCCGAAGCGTACACTTGGAACTGGATGAGCCGCCGGCAGGGGTGACGATCGCGAAGGAGCTGACCAATGCACGTGGCACGGAGATTCACTTCGCTGCGGACAAGAAAGAGACGCCGCTCGGATTGAAGGGAAACCTGATCGTGAAGGCGTTCGTCATCCGCAAGGAAGAGGCCGATCAGAAAACGAGAGCTCGCGGCCGCCCGATTCCGCTCGGTATTCTACCGGCCATTCCGTTTGAAATTGTCGACACTCCTTGATTCGTACGCGCGTCGGCCGTATCCACTTTCGGCGGGCACACGCAGTCAACGTTACGTCCGTAATATCAATGTCCCAAAACCAATCACGGAAAATCACAACGATGACGAACCATGTACCGATGCGTCGTTTGATGTCGCTCGTCGCCGTCTCCCTCATTGCCGCTCTCGTGTGCTCAACACGGGCGACGGCGCAGTCGTCTCGGGCGCCGGGCTCAAAACGTGTCCTGTTGATCACCGGTGAGGATTACCCGGGGCACAAATGGAAGGAAACAGCACCGGTGCTCAAACAACTGCTGGCCAAAGATGAGCGACTGACGATCGACGTACTCGACGACTTGCGCCGGCTTCCTTCTACGGACCTCGAGCCCTATGCCGCCGTGATCATTCATTTCAAGAATTACGATCCGCTCGTTCCGGGGCGCAAGGGATTCGAGAAACTCGAGTCCTTCGTTCGAAAAGGTGGTGGATGCGTGATGGTTCACTTCTCCTGCGGCGCCTTCGAGGAGTTCAAGGCGGATTTCGTGAAGTTGGCAGGACGAGTCTGGTTCGGCATCAAGCCACCGGCCGGGCGGAGCCAACATGACCCGCGGGGCAAGTTCACGGTCCACATCGACAAACTTGACCACCCGATCACGCGCGGCATGAGTGATTTCGAAACGGTCGACGAACTCTATACATGCCTGGAAGGTACGACGCCGATTACGACGTTGGCCACGGCACAGTCCAAACGGGACGGCAAACCGTACCCGATGGCCTTCGTGTTGCCGTATGGGAAAGGACGGGTCTTTCAGACGGTACTGGGCCACGACGTGACCGCGTTCGAAGCCGACGGCCCCTCGACGCTGATCCGCCGAGCGTGTGCCTGGGCCGCCGGCCTGACGCCGAAATAACTTTGCCCGAAAAGTAGCCGTTCACGACCGTTCGCCGTGAACGGCTGCGAGAATTGAAAATTGCTAATTGTAAATTGTTAAATGACAATTGGCCGAGAGGCTTGCTCGGCGCCGAGATTGCCTCGGGCCGGCTTGCCATCCAAGACATCCGCAATCGCTACCCTGTCGTCTTTCGGTCGGCGCCATGGGACGAGGGCATACCCTTCTTGGCCGTCTCGACGACTCGCGTTCGCGCCGCAGGTCGTTTTCGCGTCGCTTTGGCAAGGCACGAAGCGACTGACCGAGCGTGCGAATCATTCCAGGTGGGGAGATTCCATGAAGATCGCCACACCTTAGACGCGGGCTGGTCGCGATGATAAGATTGGGAGCGGAACAGGCTTCGAGAGTTTCAGGCTCAACACAGTTCAACCCAAATGGGAGACCCCGGCTCAGGGATCACATTCTATGCTAATCCACGTTCTCCGGTTTGCACTTCCGCTTCTTCTGACGATCGCCGCTTTCGGGCCTCCGGTCATTCTCGCAAGTGACGACCGCCCCAACTTTCTGGTGATCATGACCGACGACCTCGGCTACTCCGACTTGGGCTGTTATGGATCGGAGATCGCCACGCCGACACTCGACTCGCTTGCCGCCCGGGGGCTCCGGTTCTCGCAGTTCTACAACACGGCCAAGTGCCACAGCTCACGAGTCAGCCTCCTCTCGGGCCGTTGGTGCTACCAGGCGGGCAATGTCAGTCTGAGCCGCGCGGTCACCGTTGCCGAGACGCTCTCGTCGGGCGGATACTTCACCGCGATGACCGGCAAATGGCACTTGAAGAAGGAGCCGACCAACTTTGGCTTCGATCGCTACTTCGGCCATCTTTCCGGTGCGTGCGACTACTACCGGGGCGACAACACCTTCCGGCTGAACGGGCAGCCCTGGCAGGTTCCCGCACAAGATTTCTACACCACGGTGGCCGATGTCGACTATGCGTTGCGGTTTCTTGACGACGCCCGCGAGGCAAAGAAGCCTTGGCTGTTGTACGTCGCTTTCAATGCCCCACACGCGCCGCTCCAGCCACTCAAAGAGGACTACGAGCGATACCTGGGCAAGTACGACGCCGGCTGGGATGTTATTCGCCGGAACCGTGCGGCTCGCCAGAAGGAACTGCGACTGTTTGGTAGTGATGTCATCCCTAGCGAGCGTCCCGAAAGCGTTGCGTCCTGGGACTCACTCTCAGACGAGTCGCGAACCAAGGAAAGCCGTCGCATGGCGGCCTATGCCGCTCTGATTGATCGGGTCGATCGTGAGATTGGGCGTTTGGTGACAAATCTCCGTGAGGCCGGGGAGTTGGACAACACGCTGATCCTCTTCATTTCAGATAATGGCGCTTGCCCCTACGACCGGCGAGGAATCGGCATCGACGAAGAGCCGTACGCGCCGGGTATTCGCTGGAGTGACAGTACTCCGTGGGCTTGGGCACGCAACACACCGTTTCGGTACTACAAGCAGAACCAGTTCGAAGGCGGCGTCGCCACACCCGCGATCGTCCACTGGCCGGCCGGCTTGAAGACGCCCCCCGGCTCGATCGTCCGTACGCCGGCTCACCTGGTCGACGTGCTGCCGACCCTGGCCGATCTGGCCGACGTTCCGGTCCCACCTCAGTGGCCCAACCGGGAGCCCACGCCGCTTGCCGGGGTCTCTCTGGCTCCGATCTTCGCGGGAAGGGAACTGCCGGAGCGACCGCCAATTCACTTTCAGTTCGGCACCGATCGCGGTCTTCGTGACGGCGATTGGAAGCTGGTCAGCTTCCGCAGTCAGCCGTGGGAATTGTATAACCTCGCCACCGATCGCACCGAGCGGGCAAATGTCGCCGAACAGCATCCGGAGATTGTCGGGCGGATGGTCGAGCGCTGGCACCAAATGGCACGCGACGTCCTGATGGCCCCTGACAAGGTAACCCAGCCGGTGGCCGAACAAGCGACCGGCCACGTCCATCCCGATTGGACCGTGTTTGGCCCATCCGCCGAGGAAGGGAAGCTGGACACCAGCCCCAGGTCCGCGCGGTCGCCGAAGGCCAGAGTGCCGGGCTCCGGCGGCACCAAGGAAATCCGCGCCCGGAAAGGCACGAAGATGACCGTCGAGGGCAGCCAATTGGTGCTCCAGTGCGAAGGGGAAGATCCCGGTCTCGCCTTGAACAAACCGCCCGTCGAGGCCGCCGGGCCATACACGCTGGAGTTCCGCGTACTGAGCAACGCATCTGGCGGCGCCGAGATCTACTGGACTACCGATTCCAAAACGACGCTGCCCAATGGCGGACATCTTGAGTTCCCGGTCACGCACGACAGCCAGTGGCACGACATCGCGCTGACAATTCCCGAGGAGGGTCGCCTGTTCCTTCTTCGCCTCGACGTTTGCAGTGCCGCCGGCGAAGCGAGAATCGACGGCCTGCAACTGAAAGGTGCGTCCGGCAAGGTGCTTAAGCGTTGGCCATGACGCCAGGCCCTGCCCTGGCAACCTGCCGCCCACAACATGCACGGTTTGGGGCACTCCTCGTCGAGGCCGAGATTCTCGGCAAAGAACTTCTCCAACGCCGGGCCGGTCTCCGCGATGTTCTTGACGGAGACTGAGGCTCCATTCACCCAGCATGTGGAACGGGGTGTTCGCTAGGTTCCTATACCGAAGTTCCCCCGAGTCTGGGCTACGACCTGTCCAGGCTCAGGCAATCCCTTGACCCCTGCCCGGATGTTGCGCTAGTTCGGCGAATTTGGCGGTATCCGATCAAGGAATTCCGTCAAGTCGTCACTTCAGGTCACGACGTTTGTCGTCGTCGCAACCTTCGTCAGTTTGATGGTGCTACCCATCTACCTCGACGATCCATTTCAAGGCGAACACGTTGGTCACGCGCAAACGCGATCGCATCTGGGTCGCGCGAAGATCGTCTTGTTCGACGT